>JAIPGC010000017.1 GCA_021736335.1 Acholeplasmataceae bacterium
ATGGCATATGCAAACGATGTTTGCCCCTGCTTCAAGTGCCATCAATGAGCCACCTACTGTTGTATAGTTATCTTGGATTGCTTTCATCTGCATACCATCAGTTACAATTAAACCTTCAAACCCAAGTTCTCCTCTGAGATAACCAGTTAAGCATTTCTTTGAGAGTGTCGTTGGTAGTCCATTTTCAGTTAATGCTGGAAAATCAATATGTGAGCTCATGATTGCTTTGATACCTTGATCAATTGCTCTCTTAAAGGGCACAAGCTCAATTTGATTAAGTCTGTCCATACCATATAAAACCTGTGGTAGTGCCAAATGAGAATCTACATGCGTATCACCATGACCTGGAAAATGCTTACCAGTTGCAATAATATTCTCTTGTAATCCTTTCATAAAAGCTGTACCATAATCACTAACCATTTTGGGATCATCCGAAAAACTTCTGACACCTATAACTGGATTTTTGGGGTTATTATTCACATCTAAAACAGGTGCGAAATTCATATTGATACCAAATGCTTTGAGTTCTTTTCCCATGTGCTTGCCAACTAAGTAGGCATGATTAACGTTATTGCTTGCTGCAATCGTCATTGCACCTGGAAAAAATGTCCCGCCTTCTAGAATTCTAGTTACCATTCCACCTTCTTGATCAATGCTAATAAATAGTGGAATGCCTATATGCTCAATAGCTAACTTTTGAAGATTCTGATTTAAATGAAATAACTGTTCTGGTGTTTTAATGTTTCTTGCAAATAAAATCACGTTGCCAACTTTATAGTCTCTAATCAGCTTTATGGCATGATCATTAGGAACCGTTGCATCAAAACCAAACATAAAGAGTTGTCCTATTTTTTCTTCTAAAGTTAATCGACTGATATCGTATCTATTCATAGAGATGATAACCTACTTTCTTTTGCTTGAAAGTCATAGAGTCTCCCTCTATTTTTTTTAGCAATTCATCAAGACTGAGGCGTCTCGTTCTAACAATGTTATCACCTGTAAGTAAATCAATCATTTGATTCTTACCCTCGTGATATGGAGGAAGAAAAGCAAAATCTTGATGTAGATCTTGAATTAAATATAACAATGTCATACCTGTACTTACAGGCTTAAAGAGGTTTCTATCCGTAACAAATAATTCAATACCTTGACATAAAATACCTTGATGCTTACTAAAAGTAGGTGTGAAAAATACTTTTCTAAATTGAGCACCTAAAATGTTTCTATCCTTCAAAGCATCAATGATTTTATCTGCATCCAACCATGGTGCACCTATCAGTGAAAATGGCTTAGCTGTGCCCCTTCCTTCAGACATATTCGTTCCTTCAAAATAACATGTAGCTAAATAACTATATGTGCTTATTGCATAGGGAATATTAGGTGATGGATAAACCCATGGACGATTGATTGCTTCATAGTCCATATCTCTTTTCCAACCCTGTAAAGGAATAACATGTAAATCACAATGAATGTCAAATTCAGAATTATAGTATAACGCTAGCTCTCCAATGGTTAAACCATATCGTTGCACAAGGGGATAATATCCAACAAAAGAGCGATAGGTGATATCTAAGATATTACCTTCAACTTCAATGCCACCAACTGGATTAGGTCGATCAAAAACGACAAATATTTTGTTGTTCTCTTTAGCTGCCATCATGGCATAAGCAAGTGTATAAATATAGGTATAAAATCTTGCACCAACATCCTGAATATCAAAGCACAAAACATCAAGCTTATCCATCATCTCTTGAGTTGGTTTTCTATTCTCACCATATAAAGAATAGACAAAACAACCAGTAAATGGATCAACATAATCACCTAATTTTACACCAGCTTGGAGATCACCTCTGACACCATGCTCTGGAGAAAACAAAGCTACTAGATTTGTTTTTTTATTAAGAATATCTATCGTAGAAACAAAATCTTTTGTAACACCTGTAGGATTGGTAATCAAACCTACACGTTTGTTTTTAAATAAATCTAGATATTCATCAATTTTTTCTATTCCGACTTTAATCATTTTGTTTCACCTAACTTCTCTAAATAAGTAACTATAGGTTTTGTAATAATTACATTTAAGTAAAGGGGCAATGAGATACCACCAAAAACAAAAATCATTGTTGTGATTGGAACAAGTAATAATGCAAATGGTAAAACAGTAATTACAATCAACAAGATGGTTCTAAAAAAGTATCTACCAGCAACGAAAAATGATATTTTTAGAATGTTCATATATTTCGCTTTTGGATACACTTTAATAACTGTAACTGAAAGTAATGTCACGATAATAGCAATCACCAAGAAAATAGTTGTAACATAATACCCAACAACATAAAACCAATGGTTCTGTTCATTCAGTATATTCACATAATATGTCACATTGGAATATCCTAAGAAGATGAGAATAAACAAGATGAATCCAATCAATAGTTTCTTAAAGAAATCTTTTTTTAGATGTTCAAAATAACCACTGAAAAGTTTGACTTCATCTTTATTTGCATAATCATGAAAAAGATTGTAACCTGCAGACATTGCTGGATATAAAGTGATGATTGGAAGTGATAACGTGATGACGATGATATTGATCACGACAAAACGAATGATCCAATCAGCTACCGTATTCATTATGGAAAAAATCTTTTTCTCTTTATACATCAAGTGTCTCCCTTTTAACCAACAATACCAGTTCTTTCAATTGATTCAACAAATTGCTTTTGTACGAATAAATACATAATAAGCAATGGCAACATCATCAATAATGCAGCAACATTAGAGATTAAAGCAAGATAAATCGGATTTTCCCAAACATCTTGGCCAATCAGATTTAGAGCTCCATTATAGACAAGCTGTGCGTACATACCTTCAGCTGCATTAAGTAATCTAATCGTTAACAATGGGAATTCAGCAGTACTTACTTCAAAAATCTTTACAAAATATGTATCATTCCATTGCCAAACAAAGGCAAATAATCCAACAGTAACAAGAGCTCCTCTTGCATTTGGAAGCATAACACTCCAAAAAGTTCTAAAAACACTTGCACCATCGATGATGGCTGATTCTTCTAACTCTTTAGGTAACCCTTTAAAGAAACTTCTAAAGATATAAATAAAGATACCTGATCTAATACCCATACCTAATGCACTCATCAAATAAATCGACGATTCTTTACCAATTAATCTCAAATCTCTAAAATAAAGATATTGGGCAAGCGATAAAGCTTGCGGTGGTATAATGATTGTCAAAATAACAACAATAAACAAAATATTGCTACCTTTGAATTTCAATCTACTAAATGCATATCCAGCAAGTGCTGTTGATGCAATCTGCAAGATCATTGAAATAAAGCTTAATTTAAACGTATTAAGTAATGCATTCTTATAATCTAATACAAGTGCAGCAATTTTTAAATTCATAATACTCCAAGTTTCAGGAATCCATATAACAGCTGGATTATTGACATCCTCGGGTGCTCTAAGAGCCATCAATATTTGTTGGAGCGTAGGAAATAAGATTACAAAACATAAACCAATAAGTAAAGTTGATCTGACAAATGTCATCGCAAAGCTTTGAATCTTTCTTGTACGTCTTGCATTCTTTCTTGGATCTGTTAGATTTTCTTTAATATCCAAAATATAGGATTTAATCTTTTCCATCATATTAATTTTCATAATGAGATTCTCCTATCTTCAAGGCTTTAGCAAAAATGCCAAGAACGAGTAATATCATAATGATCGTCGCCACATAAATCCATGCCATTGCAGAACTTAAGCCCCAATTCTGTTTACTGAATTCTTCTCTGATAATTGTACTCACTTCAGATGTCAAGAATGTGTCTACAAGTGCATAAACAACAACAGTAACGATATGTGGTGTTACATTAGGTAAAGTGATTAACCAAAACATTTCATATGCGGTTGCTCCTTCAATCTTAGCAGCTTCATAAAGATGCTTTGGAATAGATTGAATACTCGCTAAAAATAATAAGATTGGAACACCTGCTAAGGCAAGGATTGCATAAATGCGATCTATTAATCCAACAATAAATGTGATAAGGAAAGGAGCCATACCTGTTTGTAACAAGTAGAATTGTAAATCAAATATTTGATCTATACCTTGTTGCTCTAAAATAGCAGCAATCGCTTCACCACCACCTAATGCAGTAGCAACAGCAGCTGAATTTAAAATGACAGGAACAAAGAATATCGCACGAACTAGAGCTCTACCTCTAAACTTCATGTTCAACATAACCGCAATAAATAAACTGAAAATGAGGAGAACAGGCAAATTGATGAGCACATCACCAGTCGTATTTAATAATTCAACCTTGAAACTTGATGTATAAGTAACATGTGTATTGAATGCATAAATATAATTATCAAAACCAATGAATTCTTTAACAATTTCGCCTGATTGAGGTGTTAAATCATAAAAACTAAATCTAAATGATTCAATAAGTGGTGTTAAGAATAGGAATCCAACACCAACCATCCATGGCAATAAGAATATAAATGCCCATAGTAATTTTTGTTTCTTGTAACTCAATTCGAATTTCTTGAGTCTCTTTGGTGAGCTTATCTGTGCATTAGCTTTTTCCACTTAAGCCACCTCCGATACATAATAGCCAGTGCCTGGAACAATATGTCCATTCACATTGACAGATGTCAAATTATAATTGATAATGATTTTCAATCCATGAGAATATGTAACTTCATACACATTATTACCTAGTCTTTCGTGGTTAACCAAATATCCATCGTGAATACCTAATTCATCAAGTTCATCAACTTGTTCTTTGATTGTAGATAACCAGTTGACATAATGCGTTGTCATATAATAATTGTATTCAGTATTTAACAATTCCTGTGAATTATCATAAGTCAAAGTGTATTTAATATTTGACCCAGTTTCAATCAGCTTCAAAAATTGATATTCAACACTACGATCATTAGAAATGTTGATACTTTGTGATGAATAATCAACCATTCCTGATAATACGAGTTGTAAAAGTGGTATTTGATAATCAATAATCGAATACAGAGTTGCTTCTGTTGGTAAATCAGAAATATAATCTGAATATGGAATCGCGTAACCCAGTGGATTAGAAAACATCATTTGGTAGTCGATTTGACTAAATAAATCTTCTTGGAGTCTAATCGCATCTTGTTTATAAATCAATTGATTTCGGTTATAATGCCCACCAAGCATAGAGCCAAGCATTGAAAATGCGATGTTATCATATGAATAATCCTTCTCAAATCGTTGAAAAATCGGAGCGTAATAGAGTGGATTAATGATGTAATCATCTTTACTATGCTCATATGTAGTCTCTGAATATGGCAAACCTGATGGTATGTGATATTCAAAAAGCACTGAATTAGATCCTTGAATTCTATTTGCAGTGTATCTGTATTGATCAAACAAGCGATTATATGAAGCTGCAGATGCAAAGTCAACATTTGTATAAAGTAAAATTTGATTCATATCAAGATAATCTTCTAAATCAGAATATCCTTTATTTCCACCTAAAACACGTTCAATATCAATCCGATCTTGGATCGAACTGCTGATGCCGCCATTCATAATACCAGTATACAAAACATTGATATGATCAACATTTAAGCTGAGTAACTCATCAATTATTTCTTCTGACTGATCAAATGTGGTTAAAGACTCAATAGAGTAATAAGGTACACCTAAGAAAAATTCTTTTCGATCATAAGCACCAATAAATTCAGTCGTTAAAACAGTTTGGTTCGTAGTGTCGTGTGCGATTAATTCTTTTTGATCAATCAAATATGACTGATATGTTTTTGCTATACCAACATAGTTGTTATATTCACCATTTAAGAAGATGAATTCTATGACAAAATCCGATTTTACTTTTTCTTTGGTCCATAGATCAAGACCATATTGATTAAATCCAGTACCAATAGTAATGGCTTCACTTTCACGAACATTGAATGTTACATAGGCTTTATTATAGGAATCAATACGTCCTGATACATCAGCATTAATTGCTGCCATTGCATCACCTTTGGTAATAATTGCAGCATACCCACCATTTTCTTTAACCATTCCAAATAATGGAATATTTATTTTTTGCTGTTGTTCAGGCATGCTATATGGTAAGACAGCTAAATCATCCCCATAAAGTCTCTTTCGATATGCATTTTGATAGTATTTACCATTATTGAACTCGATAACAGCACCACTACCATCAGGTAAAACGATATAACCTTCAGTTTCATTGCCACCAACAGTTGAGACAGCAGTTCCAAATAAAGGTAATAAAGATATTCGAGCAATTTTCACATTGCTAGGTTCCACGATTGATTCATTAATAATTGCTGTTTCAATACCTTTGTCTGTGAGTTTAATCTGAATGGCAATTTCAAATGCTACCTTTTCATATTGCTCAGTGTAACCATATAATTCGTTTTCTGAAATTGCACGTTCTCTCGTATAATCAAGCTTCTCATAGAAAACTGTATATAATCTTCTTTTAACAAGTCTTGACATGTTTTCATACTGTGTGATTTCGTAAGCTTGTAAATCTTCATCAAAGCCTGTATAAGCAAGTGTTGAAAGAATTTCAAAATCCTCTAGAGCTTCTAGAGTTTCTTTTGGCATATATTTTGGAAAATATAAATAATCGATTTCCATATCCTTGATTTCATAAAGGACTTGAACACCTTGATTGACATATTTAATCTGGAATGTTCGTTCACCCTCAGCATTTAAGATGCTTTCAGGATGGAATATGCTTAAAGTATAATTATTAACTGTTGTCAGTGATCCAGTTTTATTAAAATAAGCAATTTCAAGTGTTGACTTTTGTTTTGCCAAAGCTGAATTAGTAATTGTTTGATTTGGATCTAATTCCCAAGGATCGCGAACACTTGGATTTGATTCCCAAATCTCACCTGATACCTTATCAACCACCTTGAAATATGAAGTTGTCTCATCAATAAATAAATCGAAATGAGAATTAGATGCAACTAATTTCTCTGTATCAGAAAGTGTCGATGACTCAACAAACCCATTTTTATCAAAATCAATCAAATCTGCTGCTGATAAAGATGTTGGTTTCATGTTGAAAGTAAAAATGTATGTCATACTAAGAAGGATGATGATTGTAATGGTGATTATTCTGCGTATTTTCATGTGCATCCCCCTAATATCTCAAATTCAGTTCTTCGTATATAGAAGCTATAAACGAAATAAACTGTTGTATTAAATCAAAGAATAGCAACCCAAAAAACATCATAACACTCATGGAAACTACTGTAACGATAAACGCTAAAATTGTTTTTCCAAGACCGTATTGATGAATATTTAAGATACCCATAAAAAGCATCCATCCAGTACTGATGTATGCGACATACATCAAAAGATGATAAAATGCCATTTCTTCTAGTGTAAGGAAATTTGATAAGATAACACTTGGGAAACCAATGATAATGATTGGAAATAAAGCGTATCCAGTCACCATAACTATTTCTTTGAAATTACCTTTACCTGTCATCAATGTCGTTACAGACCAATTGGCAACAGTAAACAATAAAATCAATAAGAAAACAGAAAATATTTCTTGTAGACTATTAAGTAATAGTGGATTATTCTCATTAATTAAAAATCCTAGATTTTGATAAGAGAATATTCTAAAGAATGCAAACAAAAGGATGAAAACTAGAGCAACAGACATTTTGCCCTTTTTATATCGTTTGAATTCATCAAAACCATCAAATGGATGAAATACAAGATATTTAGGAAATAGAAAATAATCATTCCAGATACGTTTAAGTTTAGTCTTCATATAATACTGAACCTCCCTTTTTGTATGTGGATCTGATCTTTAAGGCAATTAATCCTACACCTATGAGTGCAACCGCACCAAAAATGTAGCCAAAATTAGCTTTGATCAATTCATTTCGATATCCTTTAAATGCTTTGGAATAATAATATTGGTCATGACCAAGATTGAAATACTCCATCGCTGTTTTAAAATCACCTTCACGTAAATAATATTTACCAATACCGTTATAAGCAATCTCGTAATTGGTGTTCAATATGAGAACTTCTTCCCAAATTTGTGATGCAAGTTCAAATTCACCAGCTGCATGATATGCAATAGCTTGATTGACAGAAAGTCCAAATTCAGTCAAACGGTAAACGATAACTGTTCTTGTCTTGCGATCTAAAACTAATAGATCATCATTTAGATAAGCTAGTGCGACACCTTCAGAAAACTTGTCACTTTGAGAACCATCATCACCATTGATATACAAAAGATTACCCTCACTGTCATATGTGAACAGTCTTGATCTCTTTTGGTCAAGTACAGTATAAATGCCATCATCTGTCGTAGTGATATCAACTAAATCACTTGGACCAGTAATAACATAATTATTCATACCTTGCATGTACTGAATATCTCCCATAGGGGGATGATACCCATTACGCTTGATAACGTCAACACCTTTAGGATTAATTAACTGAATTGCATTTTCAGCATTATTTTCAGAAGGTTTTGAAGTTGCGTAAATAAAACTCTTATCATCAATGGACACATTGGTGTATTCGGTTGGTAAATAGAGTTGTAATTGAGCTAGTTGTTCTTCTGTCATTAATGATCTTTGGAAAATTTCAATTGGATTCAATCTAATTGGATTTACACCAGTAAAACGATTGAATGTACCACTACTATCAAGTTCGATAATGCCTTCATAAACATTTTTAGCAACAACATACATTCTTTCTGAAGCATCAACTGTTATTTTTCTAGGTTCAAAATTGATTTCATCAAATGTTGCATCATCAATATTACTAAAAACATCAATGACCTCAAATTGATGGTTCAATTTAATGATCCGATAATTTCCAGTATCAGCAATATAAATACCGCTGTCCTTAACATCAATACCAAAAGGGGAACTAAGTGTTAAAGCAACCGGGTCATCCACACCTTGGCTTACTAGTTCATCATAGTAAGCTGTCGATAAATCGAAAGTTTCATATTCTTGAACCAAATCGAAATTTGAATCAATGATGACCATTTGATTCGTTTTGGAATCAACAACATAAATTTCATTTTCATAAACAACCATGTCTTCAGGTGATGATAATGTGACACCTAATGTCTTTTCATTAAAATACGTCGCAAAATTCATCCCTGGTGCAGAATGTAATACTTCTCCGTAGTAGGAGTAGTTATATCTGACGACAGACATTTGAATTGGTAAAGTGATTAACATGGAGATAATTAAAAACATTTTCGTCATAAAATCACCCCTTACTTCATACCAGAATGGCTGAATGTTTCAACAATTTTGGATTGAGAAATGATAAAGAATGTCACTGGAACAATCATCATGATGAAAGACACAGCAGCAATCGTACCAGCACGTTCAATTGTACCTTGTGCAATTTGTCGAAGCGCATAACTCACAGGTTTTAATTCCTCACTAAAGATAAATGAACCACCATCTGTTATCCATAGTCTTTGGAACAATAATATAATCAAGGTCAACCAAGCAGGTTTAACTAGAGGCATTACAATCGTAAAGAAAATACGATACTCACTAGCTCCATCTATTTTTGCTGATTCAATTAATTCCATAGGAATTTGTTGCATAAACTGTTTCATCAAATATAAGCCTAAAGAAGATGCGATAGCAGGTAGGATAATTGCCAAAGGTGTATCGATTAACCCTATTCTTGAAATGATGATATAGTTTGGAGTTGCTGTTACTTGAGGTGCAAACATCAAAGAATATACAACCAGTGTAAATATGATGTTTCTTCCAGGAAACTTATATTTTGCAAGTGGATATGCACACATAGAAGCAATCAGTACATGCCCAGTTGTTCCTAATATCGTAATCAAAAGTGTATTGAAAAAGTATCTTGAAAATGGAATCCAAGAATTTCCAATAAGCTCTGATAAATCTCTAAAATTATCTAATGTCAAATTTCTAGGGAAGAGTCTTGGAGGGAATAAGAACAGCTCATCAAGTGATTTAAAAGCATTTGATACAGTCATAACAAGTGGATAAGCACTAAACAAACCAAATACAGCGAGCAACGCGAATAATGCAATATTTCCTCCTAGTGAACGGTTGAGCTTGTGGGTTCGTTTAAGACTGAATTTTTTTAAGTTCATCTTATTCACCCACCTTTCTCAATATCGCTCTAACAACAAGGTTAGCAGTCATCATGATGATAAAGAGTAAAGTTGCTATGGCAGATGCATAGCCTAAATCAAAGCGTGTTGAACCATAATCTATCAAATGCGTGACAATCGTATGTCCAGCATATTGAACTGATGGGAACCCAACAAGTTGCATCGATACTTCAGCTATTGCTAAGCTCGTTGTAATCTGCATAACTGCACCAAACAACAATTGTGGTTTCATTGTGGGTAAAGTGATAAACCAAAGTTCTTGCCAACGATTTTTGATACCATCAATAGCACCAGCCTCATAAAGTGTTTTATCAACACTTTGTAAACCTGCGATAAATGCAAGAAAGCTAACACCAAGACTTAACCATAATTGAACTATGATAATGACCATCATCATATACTGTGGATCTTTGAGCCACAATATAGGATTATCAGCAAATCCAAATTTAATTAAAAAAGCATTTGCATAACCATGAACATCACCAGAGAATATGAGCAACCACATCAAAAAGGCATTACCTGATATTGAAGGCGCATAAAATATAAGTGTCATGAAAGCTCTTAGTTTAGGTCCTAGTTCATTAATGAGCCATGCAAAGACAAATGCAAGCAAATAACTAACAGGACCAGTAACAACTGCTAAAATGAGTGTATTCTTTAACGCTATGATAAAAACATCATCATCAAGCAATAGTTTGATATAATTATCCATTCCAATAAATCTTGGAGGTTCTAGTAAATTGAAATATGTAAAGCTGATGCCTAATGACATAAAGACAGGAATGATAGTAAACGTCATAAAAAGCAAGACGTATGGCGCCATCAGGACGTAATTGTGCTTATTCTTTTTGATTTCTTTCCATAAAAGTTGACGTTTCGTCATGCTTTTTATGTCAATGGTTTTATCCACATTACGCCTCCTAATCTAGTCCAAATTCTCGTCGTTTTTTCAAGATCTCATCATTGATCACTTGTACATAATCATAAATTGTCTCTCTGGGATTAGAACTTTCCTCTAAGACAAGTCTAAATGCATTATCTAAATGTCTTCCAGTCATGTACCCACCTGGTACCTCAGGAATTCCTCGAACCCAATCCCATTGCTCATTTAATTTAAGATATTCATTTACAGTCCATGGTAGTTGTGATAAAGCATCTACATTGGCTGTAGGATATCTTGCTGCTGCACCTAAAATACCTTCCATTTCGCGTCCAAACTGAACTTGAGTTTCAGTTTGAGTCCACCATTTTAAATATTCCCATGATGCATCTTTATGCTTGGATTGATCCATGATCATGATGCCAGTACCAGAAGCTACTGTTTCTCTTCTGATGGTTTCCACACCGAATTCATCTGTTACTATCGTACCAGGTACAGGAAGGAAATCCCATTTTCCTCTAATTTCGGGAGCAAACACACTAAGCGTATTATAAGTATTGTAATATGTAATACCGATAGGCATTTGACCACTTCTAAAACGATTGACAAAGTTTGCTTCTACTGGAAATGAATAATCGGTATAAAACTGTGTCCATTGCTCAAATACTTGTGGTCCAAGTCCTTCATTGAATCCACTTTCAGTATCTCCATTGATATAGAATTCTCCATCATTTTGAAAAAACATCGTAGAGAATATCGGATTAGGAGGAAGATTTACTACACTACCTTGTGTGATAGGTACTGGTAAATAGAATTCTAGATTATGCTTTTGTAAATCAGGAATCATACCAACAACTTCATCCCATGTATCAGGAGGAGTGAGTCCGATTTCTTCAAAAATATCTGTTCTATAAAACATCATTAAAAAGATTTGTTGTTCTGGGAGTGCATATGATCCATTTAAATATTCATAAGGAACCATAGCACTATCTTTAAATCGAGGTGTTATTTGATCAAAATCATCAAATTGAGATAAATCATAAACTGCATTTCTCATCGCATAATTAACAGGAATGTTATTACCAACACCCATTGCGACATCAGGTCCTTCTCCTGCAAGTGTAGCAGGTAACAAGACAGCACCATTAACAAGTTTTAGATCAACTTGAATGCCTGTTTCCCTGGTGAAGGATTCATCAATCAGTTTACGCAATACATTTGCCTGGTCTTTACCTATAGATAACCAAACCTCAATTGTTTCACCCAATCCCGAATTATCTGTTTTACCTATTGAGGTATAATCAATGGTAAACGTTGCTAAAAATGCACGTAAATTAAAGAATAGTTTCGTAAAAAATGTTGCCTTACTTTGTGGTAATCTTTCTTGTGGATCATGAAGTATAAAATAATCAATCTCAAGAGGTTGAGCACTTAATAAGATAACCAAAGTACCTAAAGATGATATGTTTGAGTTATAGGTTGTAAGATTTTTATGTATCTCTCTTGGTTTTTCAATAAAATCATCCAATTGCAAAATAACAGTATCTAAGATACCTGTTTTTTCACTTTTAGATCCAGATAATGCAATAATGCTTTCTCTTACACTTCGTAAATTATCTCTTTCATCTTCTAATCTGCCTACAAGATTAACGACTCTTTCTTGAAGCTGATAATCTCGATATTGGTCAGGTTCAGGACCTGTATAAACCAATATTTCACGATAAATCTTGTTTAAGTTAGAGATTGAACTTTGGATTTGAGCAATTAATGGTCCATATTGTCCAAGTGAAACTTCCATTGCTAATTCATGTGTTCCAGCTTCTAAGTAAAATAGATACGGTTCATTTTCTGTACCTAAAGTCTGAATTCTCCAATCATTATTATGATTGAAAGCATAATTTTCCATTTCAGCAAATGGTATTTTTCCATCAATATAAATATTTCTACTGACACTCATGCCAGATCCAATTTTTTGTTTGACTCTCATGCTAATTGCATAAAGTCCAGATGTTTCCACTTCAATTGCCCAAGTGACTTTATCACCAGATACACGCCAATTGTTTCCCCCAATTGTATTGAGCTTTATCAGTTTGGGATTACTAGGTATAGTCAAAGGACTTGTTCGATCATTTAATGCATATAAGGTAGGTGAAGTTGTATAAAGTGGTGTTTCAGCTTGAGTCAAAGCTAAAGTCTGATCAACCACTTGATAGCCCATAGCGTCATAAGTGCTTTCTATTTCACTATATGGTTTCAATTCCTTAATTGATAGGATTTCAATACTTTCAATTAACAAGGGTTCTCTTACCGCTTCTAGTGTTAGTGTATTTCTACCCGAATTAAAATAAAACATATATGGTTCATTGACGTAACCAATGGAATCTCTGAAAAATGCCTTAGTCCAATCAGGTTTTTCAATTTGGCTAGGTCGGATATCATTTCCACTGATATCTTGGATAACCTCATCTTTATTGCCCCATATCCGATGAAATGTCATATTTTTTGCGCCATCAAAAGGAATTTCATCATTGATGTATAAGATCCTTTCAATAACTGAACTCTTTCCCTCATAAGGATAATAATTGAGCTTTAAATTATAAAAACCTGCTTCTGGAATATTAACTTCCCATGTTGCTGAACCGACTTCAGCTGTCAATAAGGAACTATCAACACCTTGATAAGAATCAAGAATGGTTTGATCCCCTTCGATTGAAAAAACATCTGAACCAAATATAACTATGTTATCTATATCTGGATAATTTGTTGTATGTTCTTCTAAATAACTATAATAATCAGCCGTGCTAAAATAAGCTAGATCAGTCACATCAACAATATCTTGATGTTCTTGATTGAAGCTTAAGTAGTCGTGGTTGTTTTTGATGATGATGCTATCGATAATTGCATATAGCAATATGACCAAAACAATACTGATTGTTATGATTGTTACTTTCTTCACACAAAACACTCCTTTGTATACAATACCCCCTTTGTTGCAAAGGGGGATTGTCTATATGAACAATTATCCGTTTAAATATGCTTCCAAAGCAGCCTCATAAATTGGCTTAATTTGATCCATGACTGTTCTTGCTGTTCCTTCTCTAATTGCTAGATTTACATTACGTCTCCAACCATTTTCACTATAAGCACTAATGCCGATAGCATTGCATAAATCTAAATAAGTTTTGTCATAAATGTCAAGATATGCTTCAACATAAATTTCATCATCAAACTTCGTAAGTAATGAAAGTTCAAAAGCATCTCTTAATTGAGTTTCAGTCTTCCATAATTGAAGCGCATTCCAAACTTCGAAAACAAGTGCTTCTTTTTCTGGAGTCATACCGCTTGCTACATGATATATAGCTACACCAGATACAGGAGATTGATAATCACCTGTGTAGGAGTCAGATCTTGGGTAAGGAACAAATCCTAATTCAAAGGCTATGTTACCCCATCTATTATCTGCATTCACAAACCATAAACTACCTGGGTGAATTGCTACTTTACCAGCCATCCATTCAGGAGAACCAGCATCGTATTGTGGTGTGAGCTCAAATAAACCTTTAGTATAAAGTGAATTGAGGAAAGTATATGTTTCTAAGGCTGGATTTTGTGCAAATGCAACTCTTCCAGTGTTCGCATTAATCAAACTACCACCATTGAGTGGAATCATAGACTCAGCATAATAAGACAACATACCACCTAAAGCATGCATATCTTCTGCTTGTGCTGATAGCATGGTTTGAACTTGAGTTGCCCAAGTATCAAATCTTGACCATGTCCATAATCCATCTAAATATAATTGAGTAGGGTTATCAACACCTAAGTTATCAATTAAGCTCGCATTATAATATAGACCAACATCAACCGTTAAATTTCCAGTTTCAAATCCATAATGCTCACCTTGATAAGAACCAACTTCAAGATATGAATCACTGATATTTTGTCCAGTTGTACTTAAATATTGATCGATTGGTACAATAGCATCACCATTAGCCAATGCTTGAATCCAGTCACTGGTTGACCAGTAAATATCCGCCAATTGATCACCAGAAACTGATGATTGAATAATTGCTGTTACACGATCAGGACCCCAAGGTGCATTTGCAGGATAAGGTCTATAAATGACAGTGACATTATATAATTCTTCGACTTCTCTTTGTCTTTCTTGTTTAGCAAGTTGTTCTGTACCTGAATAATCAGCATGGAATGGATCGACTTCATATGGAGCACCATGCATGATAACTATTTCAGTAGGTGGAATTTGAACACAAATGCCATTTACTTTTTCCTGATTAATTGGACAGCCTTCCTCACTCAATACAATCACTGATCTAGTTACGGTAACAGTTTTGCCATCACTACCTATAACTGTGTAAGTTAATGTGTAATTACCAGCATTGTTTAAGTTAACCGTGCCAGTTACCACAATACTGCTTGTTAAATCGCCACTAACGGTATCAGTTGCTGTAACACCAAGCAAAGCATCAAAAGTATCGCCTACAGTCAATGTGACTTCAGTAACACCTGAAATAGATGCAGTTTTGGTTGCATTTGGATCAATTGGATCAACTGGATCTTTTTCGCAAGCAACTAATCCGAAGGCAAATGCTGCAATTAATAAAAAACCTAAGAATTTCTTCATTTTGTATCCTCTTTTCTAAATTGATTTTATGTAATAAATGTTTGTTATTTGATAAGTCAATTATACTATTTTTAGATGCTATTTTATAGCACTTATTTGATATTTTCAAAAATGAAAAATTATTTTCAGTCAAATTTAACAGATTTTATCTGTTACGCACACATAAGACAAAGTGCCTGAGGTCATCAGGCACTTTTTTTCTTAATAATTTGAAGGTTTACTTTTAAACCTTTTTACAGAAGTTTTGCTGATTTAAGCATAGTATACTCAAATCAATTGTTTTCGATAAAATGAAATATATTATTTGCTTGTTTCTTTCTTAGATCTTGCAATGAAAACTGTTGAAGCGATAGCAGTAGCGGATAATACAAAGAATATTACACTACCAGTGCTAATAGCTGATCCACAACCAGTTTCTTCTGGAGTAGCAGCATCAATTAAAGCTTGTATTTCAGCTTCAGTTAATGTTTGAGCATCTAATAATGCTTGAACATCAGCAGCACTTACAGCGCCTAGTGCATCAATTAAAGCTTGAATTTCGTCAGCGCTTAATAGATCTAATGAATCAATAATAGCGTCAACATCAGCTTCATTAACTTTAGCAGCTATAACAGTAATATCGAAGCTTTGAACAGCTGTGTTACCAGCTAAGTCTTCAACTGTTACTTCTACTGTGTAAGTACCTGGAGTAGTAAGTGACATACCACCTGGGTTTGATACATAGATTGCTAAATCTTCATAATCATCTGTTAAGTCAAATGCAACAACATTACTTAAAATTGCATTGTTTACTGTTGTGAATTCATCTGTAGTAATCTTATAGTTATTGTTAACAATTAATAATAATGGAGCTGTTAAGTCATCAACTGTAAGCATATAAGAAGCATCAGTTACGATATCATAATCAAAATCTGGATAACCAATTGTTAATGTAACTGGGCTACCAAATACTAAAGCTCTAAGTGGTGGAGTAACAACTGAACCATGACCAGCAATAATGAATTCGCCTTCAGCAAGTGTTAAAGCAGCTTGCCAAGCAGTAAATAATGTCAAGTCTTCAATAACTTCGCCAGTTGATGTGATGTGGCCCCAGTCATATCTGTCATATACTTCTTTAACAGTATTGTCTGCTGCTACAACAACGATTACTGAACCCCAAGATGTTGTTGAGTCTGTAAAGTTATCAATTTCAGTGAATACTACTAAGCTACCAAATGTGTTAATGTTAACATCAGCATTAAGTGCTGTAGTTTCATTAAAGTTAACGATTGTTCCATTAATATCAACTTGTGATTGTACACCATCAAAATGAACATGATGAGTAAATGTTAAGTCAATTTGATATTCACCTGGAAGTGGATTGTACATATTGAATCCAACAGGAGTTGTAACTTGAACTGTACTTGTCTTATCATTGCTATAACCATCATCTGCAGTTACGCCTTCAAGTAAGTCAACAAATACGCCTTGATCAACATATCTGTCAGCTACACCAACGAATTTTGGAGGCATGACACCGATAACGATATCAGCTGATACTTCAGTATCAAGACCAGCAGGATTTGTAACCATCCAAGTAGCAGTATAACCACTACCAAATACACTTGAATCAATTGATGTCACAGGACCACTTGCTGTATAAGCCATAGCAACTGAATCATAAGTGAAGTCAATAGTTTCTAAATCAACGCCGTCTTGTGAAATAACGACTGAGTAATCTAGCATTTCAGTGTCATTGATAATCTTGCCAGCGTCATCAAACATATCTAACCATGATGCTGTAACTGTAGTAGGTAGGTCAAATGCACCATTGTAATCTACAACGATATTTGTACCTGGAGTAACGCCATCATCGTCAAGTGCTGTAATACCAGCAAATGTTGAAGGTTGATCAGTATACTCAGTGTAGAAAGGATCTACTGTATCATCTAACATTGCAGTTGGTAAAGAAAGGATATATGCTGTAGTCTTAGGATTGAGTGTTCCTCTATCGTTTGTACCAAAGCTTACGACTGTCCAACCAGCAGGAATACTTACATAATTTGGATCACCTGTAAGAATGACTGACCAGTTTTCTACATCAAGATCTGTTGTTGTATCAACACCAGCATTAGTCCATTTAAGGTATCCAAGTGGTTCAATGACATAACCATCTGAATCTGTTTCGTCAAGTGCCATTCTCATATGAGTCAATTTTGTATTTGGTGTTTCAGTTACTGGATCTGTTGCTGCAGTAAATGCATCAATTTCAGCTTGAGTAGCTAAACGCCAATCAGCATTTGCAGGAGTCAAATCAGTGCCATCATTATGAATATAGAATGTGCTGATATGATCTTCAAACATTTGCAATTGACCATCTTCATCAAAATACGCATATTTTCTATGTACAACACTAGTTAAGTCAGTACGTGCATTTGCAGTCTTTAAGACAACTGATTCGTCAGTGTCATTGATAATGACAGATGCAAAAGCATTCCATGGTGTTGCAGTCATTTCTAATGCGTCAATAAAACCATCGGCATTAGTGTCAGTCCATTCATTTGTGTAACGAGCTGAACCTCTAACGACATGGTAACGGTGTCCATAATAGACAAAGTCCCAGTTAGAATTGCCAAGTTTTGTATAAGTACATGCGCTAGTTGCTTCCAAACATGCTTCTTGGTCATATGGATATAATTCAATTAATCCATCTACATCATCTGCGTATGATGTCACTGAAAACCCAAAAGCCGCAAATAAACCAAGTAAAAATAATAATACTAATTTCTTCAATGTGTTATCCTCCTATTTTTTTCGAACTTATTTACAAGTATTTTATATCTTAATGAAAACGCTGTCAATTCTGTACGATAAAAAATCTTGATTATAGCTCGTTTTTGCATATCTTGAATATTTTTTTCAATTAATACCATTCTAATGAACAGTACCTGGTAAATAAGTGAAGAATGTTCTAGAACGCTCTATTCCGTTTTCTGTTACGGTAATTGTATAGCTTACAGTCATTGGACGATCAGGCATTTTGATAATTCTACCCGTTTGATCAAGGTATTCAGGATCATTGGTTTCAAATGTGATTTCAGCATCACTAAATTCTGATTGAATTCTAAATTCAATGTCTAAAAATTCTTCAAATAATGGTATTAGTCCTGCAGTTCTTAATGAATTAGGACAATTCTTTCCACTGAAATCAACATGATATCTTGAATTTTCTCTTGGTAAATTATACTTGACCAATAAACTGGCAGAAAATTTCGCAGTTCTTTGCCAAGTACGATACATATCACCATCTTGATTAATTGCCATTTCAATACCGATTCCGTTGCGATTACCACCACCTAAATAAGTTGTGCCTTGGAGTGGTAATGTTGAACCATCACCTGCATGATATCCTCTTTCAATTTCAGGTAAACTTTGATATAGATATGTATCATCAATTGTGAAATGCCATGATACATATGGTTGGCTTCCAGCAGCTGCTAGATTCCATAAATAATTGGCATGAGATAATGCACCAGCACCTGGGCTTGTATTGGCAGTGTCATGAATAACAATCCAATAAACATCATATGGATTATATTGTGTCACTCCATCAGGAAGTGGAGTCATAGGTTCACCTGGTCTAATACCTGTACTAACTGGAACAATTTTCGATGTATTGACATCAATCTGATCAAAATAATACTTGGACACACTTTCATTCTTAAAATTCACATAGTTAAATGCCGTACCGAATGCTGTCCATGTGTGTTGCAAACTATATGATACTTGATTCATTGTGAGTAAATCCAATAAATCATTTTCATCAAGTGCATCATAAATATCTAGTGTGAAAGTAGTTGCTACTTGTGAATCATCTAATAACGATGCAGTGAATGTCACATTTCCTGCTTGCAGTGTCGTGACAACTCCTAATTCATCAATTGTTGCAATCGATGGATCGCTTGAAGTAAATGTTACGACATCATCTTTAATATTGAATGGGAATGGTGTTGCAGTAAGTGTAATGCTATCACCTACAATAACATTGTTATCAACATTCGAAGTTGTAATTTCAATACCAGGTGTGGTAATCACTGTAACTGTTATGGTGGTACTAATTCTAATATCTACAGATGATCTTAAGGTCAGTGTAGCGATACCACTCTTCAGTGGGGTAACAGTGCCTGTTGTATTGGGTAATAGAACTGTTGGATCCGAAGTAATCCATTTGTATTTAGGATCCACAATATCAAGTGGGAAAGCATCAAATGTAAATGTATAAGTATCCCCGATAATTAATTCATAAATTGGATTGGTAATTTCAAATAAAGCAGGAAGAATAGGGTTATAAACAGATTCACTGATGATATCAGCTTTCTCTGAATAAAAACCACGATAATATGCTGGATCAACATTAACGAATTTTAATGGATCTGGTGTAGTTGTTCCCCAATAGTTACATGTCAAATCGATTTCATTACCAACATTTGATGACACAGCAGATATAGAATAGTTGACAACCGAATTAAATCTTGCATATGCTTCAATTGATTTTTGATTTTCACCATAAAGAAGGTTGATATGAAGAGCTACAGTCGCTCCATCAATATCGTTTCTTACGACATGAATTACTGTTTCATCATCATACTCAGTTTGAGCGTCAATGACAATTGCACCTTGAACATTTGTTATGAGATTCTTTTCAACAACGATTTCTCCACCTAAAAAGTCTTCAATAGATATCGCATCAACCAAAAGATTCGTAAAGGTATTTTCACTTACTTTGACACCTGTGATACCAACGATGCTTAAGAAAGGGTAAGATGCTAGAGTTGAATTATTTACAGTGTTCAATTTGAATTCGAAGTTACTAATTTCAATTGTATTCTTTATTCTTGCTGCTTGAGAAAACTCGAAGTTTTCGATCAAAACATCATCAGCTTGTACATCTATCTCACCTTGAAGGATTGCTCCCAAAGATCCTATGAGCTTTAAATTATTTTGATCAATATCTATATTTTCAGTATAGGTGCCTTCTTGAACAAATACTGTGACACCAGGAGATGCTGAGTCAATTGCATCTTGAATACTGTTGAATAAATCACTTCCAAATGAAAATGATATATCCATAAAATCTAGAGTGTCATTTTGCTCAGAAGTTAGATTGACAAGTAAATAGTTAACGACTTCAATCGCAAGAGTTGCTGTGAGATTTTCATCATAAAGTGAGCTTGCAGTAATTGTAACAACACCAACTGAATTTGCCGTTAATAAGCCATTTTGGTCAATTGATGCTATGTCGTTATTACTACTTTCCCATGTAACAAATGGATAAGCCATATCAGGTCCAGCACTAATTAAAAGCTGGTTTTCACTATCAAGATTTATCGTTTCATCACCTTCTATTAAAATCATTTCAGTAGGCAGATAAACATCAACAGTAATTTCTTTTTTGATGTCATTATCTGCAACCGATTGTAAAGTGATTGTAGCAGTCCCTTGGGCAATACCAGTGATTAAACCTGTTTGACTGACAGTTGCTATTTCTGTATTTGAGGATATAAATTCGACATCATCATTACTCTCATAATCAATTTGAACAGTACTTTGAACCCAGAGTGCTTCTTCAGTTTGATCGACTTCGATCACTATGATTTTAGTAACATGAATCGTAATTACCAGTGAGACCTGATCATTACCAACAGATGTGATGGTAAGATTGGCTTCACCTTCTTTTATACCTGTAACTATACCGGATTCATCAACTGTAAAAATAGATGGATCAGATGATAAGAATGTAACATCATCATTAGCTTCATAAACTATTTCAACTTCATCACCTTCTAAAACATCAAAAGATGAATATTGCGAAGTAATTGTATAAAGTTTAAGTACAGTAACCAAAATTGTTACTTGAATATTTTCATCTTGCTTTGATGTCAATGTGATGGATGTATTACCTTCACTGAGTGCTGTAATCAGTCCATCTTCATCAATTGTTAAAACAGTTGAGTCATTGGATAAAAAATCAATACCAAGCGTATCATTTGTAACAACGTCAATTTGGTATGTATCACCTTCTGTAAGTGTAATACTTTCATCATCTACTCCAATTGTTATTTCGTTTTGACATGCAATTAATGAAAAGGATGCGATGAATAAAATCATTAATATCTGAAGTTTTTTTCTCATTTATTTTCCTCCCTAACTATCATATTTCCAATTTTATTTCGGTAAGCTATAATTCCATTTTGGTTTCTTTTGGGATGCACTGCATTGCTTAGCAAGACAAACCCTATTTGGTTTTTTCTATCAATAAACATATTACATCCTGTAAAACCTGTATGAACGATTGTGTCTTCATATGACACATGATCACCCGCTGTACCTCCAATAGTTGGTTTATCCCAACCAAGAGCTCTTTGCAACATATGGCCATCTGGATGTGTCTTTTTTTCTCTTAAAGGAAAAAGCTTATCCAGGGTCTCTTTACTTAAGACAAATTCATTTCTAAGTATAGCTAGAATAAATTTGGCAATATCTTGTGGTGTTGAAAATAGTCCTGCATGACCACTTAAGCCACCCATAGCAAATGCTTTTTCATCATGAACGTATCCTGTTAGGTAACCCTGATAGATATCATCGTTTCTAAATTCTGTAGGTGCTGCTCTATTGATATCAGGATGATACGACGTATCTTTCATCTCAAGTGGATCAAAAATGATCTTTTTCGCATATTCATCCAAATTCATTTGTGTGATTTGTTCAATCACGAGTCCAAGAAGAATAAAACCAACATCAGAATAGACGATATGTTCATTCTTCTTATAAATCAGATTCATTTCAAATATTCGATTGAGTACTTCGTCTCTATTTTTCAGAGTTGATGCTCTTGATATGTCAGCGGGAAGTCCAGATGAGTGAGTTAACAAATCATAGATTGTTATTTCTTGATGTTTAAATCGAGATAGAATATCGCATATCTTTGAATCTAAAGATAGTTTTTTTTCTTCAATTAATTTCATAATCATCGTTGTTGTACTTATGACTTTTGTCAGTGAAGCCACATCATAAATCTCGTTTCCCATATTTTTTTCTTTCATAGGGAAAAGACGTTTATACCCTATGTGATGACAAAAGGTTTTTCCATTGGTATAAACGATGCAATATGAAGCTCCTGGAAAATGATTGTTTTTACAACCTTCTTTTAGAAGGGCATTGATTTCCTTAATCATATTTTAAAGATCACTTTCTTAACTACAAAAGCTAAACCAACAAGAGTGATGGTTGCTCCACCTAAAATGATGCCTCTGATAATAGGCTCTAAACCCTCAGGTTCTTCTACTGGTATCAAGACACAAGAATCATCGATTAGTTCATAGCCACTAGGGCATTCAATTGGAGGATTATCGACACACTCTCCATCAATTAATGTTTGATCTATTGAGCAAACAGGCGGATTATCTACACACTCTCCATCAATTAATGTTTGATTGATATCACATGTGATGGGATCACTTTTGACAACATCAGATTCCCACGGAAATGCTGGGTATTCTGTCCAATAATAGTCGTTTAAGCGCTCAATGGCTTGGACAACATTTGCATTTGTACTAATCAATGTTTTATAAGAGAAGAATGAACTACCAATAATAATGTCATACTGTGACATATATCTAATTTGTTCTAATAATTCATTAGCATCAGTCCATGAATTATCAGCATAGCGATAAAAGCCTTGACCAATAATCAAGCTCACATCACTTGCTTCACATAATTCTGCCCACCAATCAACAAGATCAGCAAATGGTGCAGAACTGTGATCAAACTGCCAATAAAGCTGTGGCATGATATAGTGCAACCAACCTTCTTCAACCCATTTTTTGGTATCGGCATATTGGTCAAAATAACTTTGCATTGTATATGGGGATGTATTTGAACCTTCTAAGCCACCAGATTGCCAAATGCCAAAAGGGCTAATACCAAATTTGACATGATCATCATTATTTGAATTATACGTCTCTACCATTTGAAAAATGTCTTCAATAAGAACATCAACATTACTTCTACGCCAATCATCTAGTGTTTGATTGGCTTCTTTTGTTCGATTGTAAGTTTCTAAATCTTGACTGTCAGACATGCCATTATAACTGTAAAAGTAGTCATCAAAATGGATGCCATCGATGTCATAATTTGCCATCAGTTCGCTGATGACACTCTTGATATAAGATCTTACTTGGTTTTCGCCTGGATTCAATATTAGTTTACCTGAATTATCCTGTAAAACCAAGCCTGGATTGAGTTTTGCAAAATTTTGATCAGAAAGCATAGCTAATTGAGCTTCTTTTGATATGGTGTCGGTAGACACACGATACGGATTGAGCCAAGCATGGAATTCAATACCTCTTTGATGCGCTTCATCGATAATGAAAGATAAAACATCCCAATCTGGTCCAACACCTTCAGTACCCATTAAGAATCTTGAATATGGAGCTAAAGTTGATTCATAAAATGCATCATTCATAGGTCTTACTTGGAAAAACATTGTATTAAAATTATTGGCTTCTAATCGATCAAGCATGACAATAATCTTACTCTTATAGTCTGCCTCAGATGTGTGTAGTCCAATATCAATGTTGCTGACTGTAGCAACCCATACAGCTCTAATCTCAAATTCTTTTTCCGTATATGATGTTGGAAGTTCAATATGAGTGCTTGTATTATAATAATTAACGATTTCACCATCACGAACCACATATAAATTGGTTTCTGATGCTGGCATATTTAATCTGATACGTTGCTCAAATGTATCTGTTATATTTTCAGCAAGATCAATAGCATAATATTCTAAGGTATATGTAGCATTGAGCATCAATAAAATTGGATCTTGATACAGTTGCCAATTAGACCAAGTTTTACCATTATGTAATCTGAAGAAAATTTGATCATCTTCATCAATTTTTGTTAAAGTAATACCAACCTCTTCTGTATAATACCAACCATCAAATGCACCAGTAATTGCTATATTAGGTTCAGTTGGAGCTGTCTGATCAACAGTGATGGTTTTAGATAAGACTGTAGAAAGAGCATCATCATTACGATAATAAATGGTATATTCTCCTTCTTCACTGATAGAAAAGCTGGTTGAATATACTACCCATTCACCATCATTGATTTTATATGAGATACTAGGACTAGTTCCAGTAATTGTGATTACAGGATCCTGATAATAAGGATCTGAACCAACCCCTGATATGGATAATACAGGACTAGGATAGGCTTCTAATACAACAGAAACCAAGAGTGTTTGTTCATTAGATTCAGTTCCTTCACTATTGATGGTTTTAGTTCTAATGTAATAATTGCCAGTTTCATCTAAAGTGATGGGTCCAGTATATAATGCCCATTCTCCTACTGATCCATGATTAATTGCAACCCAAATTTCTTCTGTTGCAGTAATACTAACAACAGAATCAATCACATAACTAGTTCCAATCATACTTCCAGAAACCGAGATAATAGGAATATCATTATTGATGCGATTGATTTCTACATTCAAGCTATTGATGAGACTTTCATTATCAAGAGCATCAACTGCTTTATAGTAAAGCACTTCTAATCCATTATGAGTAAACACGATTGGTGCATCATATAATACCCAATCTCCTTGATCAATTTTATAATAAATCGTATCAGTTGCACTTAATGTAACGGTAACATCACCAATATATTGATCATTTGATTGAGTCCCATCCATACTATAAGTAGGTGCTGCAACACTGCTTTCTAACCAAATATTCAATGGTTTGACGGTCCATGCATTCGTCTCAATATAATTCATATGTGATGTATTCAAATATGCAGCACTATAAAGTGCTGATCCGACGATTTCTGGATGCTTTTGATTATATTTAAGCTGATGATAAAATTCTGTTACATCATACTCAGTTTTATAGATACCCATACCTATAATGAGATCAACTCCGGTGCCTCTGACTGTTTCAGCCCACCAGTCTACAACATCAGCATAAGGTGCAGCTGAACCACCAAAATTCCAATAAACTTGAGGACATATGTAATGAAGCCATCCTTCTTCTACCCACTTCTTGCTATCAGCAAATTGATCATAGTAACTTTCAGAAGCATATGATGCTGTATTAGAACCATCTGTTCCCCCTGTTTTCCATATGCCAAAAGGAGAAACACCAAATCGAACATGAGCTCCATTAGTTGAGTTAAATAGATCAACATCATCTTTCACACCATGAATGACATCATTGACATTTTCTCTACGCCAGTCACCTAATGTTTGACCTGGTAATTTATATGTGTCATATGTAGCTGAATCTGATGCTAATCCTGCATAAGGATAAAAATAGTCATCAAAATGAATACCATCAACATCATATAAATCCATGATTTCAGTGACTACATTTCTTATATAGTTTTTGACAAGTGGTTCACCTGGGTTTAGTATTAATTTTCCATCATTATCTGGAATCACCAAGCTCGGATTTAATCTAGCAAAATTTTCTGGATGTAATGCATTAAGTAGCGCTGTCTTATCTCCACCAGTTGATGTCACACGATATGGATTCATCCATGCATGAAATTCTATACCTCTTGCATGTGCTTCATCAACAAAGTATTGCATAACATCCCAACCTGGATCTTCACCTTCAGTACCTGTCAGATACTTAGACCATGGAGCATATGCACTATCATAAAATGCATCATTCATCGGTCTTACCTGAAAAATGATAGCATTCATATTTCTGTTTTCAATACTATCTAAAAGATTGCTATAAGCAAGCTTATATTGTGCTTCACTTGTAGCAAGCGGCATATTCAAATTATAGACTGTAGCAACCCATACACCACGAAACTCACTGTTTCTTTCGGTGTAAGAAGAAGGTGTCATAACTGGATCGCTTGTTTCAAAATAAGTGATGGGTGAACCGTTAACATAGAGCGGTTCTAAAGGACCATCAGCATAACTTTGATGTCCTGAAAAGAATAAGAGTCCTAAAAGAACGAGTAAACATAAGATAATTGTCTTGGTATACCTCACTCACTATCCCCTCCTGTCAAAAGTTTTTTTAGTTCCATCATGCCTTCTTTAGATTGATCTTGATTAATAAATGTCTTATACGTGAAAAATACATTACCTTTTACAATCTCATATTGATTCGCATATTTGACTTGATTAACGACTTCTAAAGGATTTTCAAATTCGCCTTCATTACCATAACGATATGCACCATGTCCAATATATAAATCAACACCTGTATCTTTACATGCATCAACCCACCATTCTAAAATATCTGCAAATGGTGCAATTCTGTGACCCAATTCCCAGTATATTTGTGGAACGATATAATCAACATACCCTTCTTTTACCCACTTAAGAGCATCAGCATATTGATTATCATAGCTTTGACTGCAAGCAGGGTCCGTATTTGATCCTTTTGGATCGTTGGCTTTATTTTTCCAAATACCAAATGGACTGACACCAAACCTTGCTTTCGGAAATTCTTTTTTTATTGCTTCATGAACACCTAAGATGACATCACTCACATTTTGTCTTCTAAAATCATCTAGTGATAAAGTCTGATCTTCTCTTGCTTCATAATCAGATGAATCGTCCTCTTTTTCATCTAATCCAGCATATGGATAAAAATAGTCATCAAAATGAATACCATCAACATCATAATTTTCAAGGATTTCAAGCATAGATTCAATAATAAAATCTTTGACTTCTCTTCTACAAGGATTGAGGATGATTTGCCCTTTTTTATCTAAAATGGTTAATTCTGGATGTCTTTTGGCAAAATTTAAATCGTCACATGCTTTTAAGTATTCATCTTTTGAAAGCTGAGAACTCATTGAAACACGATAAGGATTACACCATGCATGAA
>JAIPGC010000002.1 GCA_021736335.1 Acholeplasmataceae bacterium
GTCATCTTAGAAATCAATCCTAATTTTCCTAGAACTTTCGGTGATTTGGAAGTTCATTTAAGTGATATTGATTATGTGATTGAAGCTGATTATCCTGCACCTACACTTCCTGATGCAATTCCAAATGAGAAAGATATAACCATTGGTAAATACATTGCAGATCGTATAGAAGATGGTTCATCGATTCAACTTGGTATTGGTGGGATTCCTAATGCAGTTGCTCAGCAACTTCTCCATAAGAAAGATTTAGGGATTCATACTGAAATGTTAACAACAGGTTTTATGCACTTGATTAAATCAGGTGCAGCAAATGGTAAGAAGAAAACGATTCATCATGGAAAGCATATTTGTTGTTTCGCTTTAGGAACTCAAGAGCTTTATGATTTTATTGATAATAATCCAAGTGTCCAAATTTTAAATGGAAACTATGTCAATGATCCTTACATCATTGGACTTAATGATCATCAGGTATCGATTAATACAACCATCGAAGTTGATTTAACTGGTCAATGTGCCTCAGAATCGATTGGACATAAACAATTTAGTGGTACTGGTGGTCAAGTGGATACAGCAGTTGGTGCACAAAACTCCAAAGGTGGTAAGAGCTTCATCACTTTGTATTCAACAGCAATGGTCAAAAATCCTGAAACAGGTGAAAGAGAAGAAATTTCTAAAATCGTTCCCTTCTTAAAACCTGGTGCAGCTGTGACATTGTCCAGATCTGATGTAGACTATGTTGTAACAGAATATGGTTGTGTCTGCCTTCGTGGTACAACTGTTAAAGAACGGGTTGAATTATTGATTAGCATTGCCCATCCTAAATTTAGAGAAAGCTTAAGAGCTGAGGCTATTCAATTAGGATATATAGGAGCTTAATATGTCAATTCTTAATTTTAAAGGTAGAAATATATTTTATGAAGTAACAGGAGAAGGCAAACCAATACTTATTCTAAATGGCATCATGATGTCCACTAAAAGTTGGGAACCTTTTGTTAAATCTTTTACTGCTCAAAATCAATTGATTCGTCTTGATTTTATTGATCAGGGTCAAAGTGATAAATTAGAAAATAGTGCCTATAATCAAGATATTCAAGTTGACATCATTGAAGCATTGCTCAAAGAATTAGAAATACATAAAGTAAATCTTGTAGGGATATCTTATGGTGGTGAGGTTGCTACAATGTTTGCTATTAAGTTCCCATTTATGGTTGATCGCATGGTCTTATTCAATACGACACCTTACACATCTCCCTGGCTTGCTGAAATTGGTCATCAATGGAATGCTATAGGTAAAACTAGAGATGGTGCGACTTATTATAAAGCAACCATACCTGTGATTTACTCACCAAGCTATTATGAAGCCAGACTTGATTGGATGAAAAAAAGAGAATCTTATTTATTACCAATCTTTTCAAATCCTGTTTTCTTAGATGCTATGGAAAGATTAACTAACAGTGCTGAATCCTATGATGTTAGAAATGAATTGAATCAGATTACAGCTCCAACATTAATTGTTGCTGCTGATGAAGATTATTTGACACCTATCTCCAATCAAAAAGAACTTCATAAGCAAATCAAGCAATCAGAAATTGTTATTTTACCTGGAGTAGGTCATGCATCTATGTATGAAAGACCACTGCTCTTTGTTACATTAGTTCTAGGCTTTATCAATGCCTTAGAAACTGAATATAAAATCTAGGAGGCATCAAAATGGAAAAGAAGCATATCACACTTAAGAATGGTGAAGTCATTGCTTATATTGATCAAGGTGAGGGAGAAAAAACGATTGTACTTATTCATGGAAATTTTTCATCTTCTCTACATTTTTCTCCACTTCTATCTCGATTACCTAAAAATATGAGAGTTCTAGCTCCAGACCTTCGTGGTTATGGAGATTCAAGCTACTACCGTAGAATCAGCAGTTTAGCAGAGCTAGCAACTGATGTACATTTATTTATGGAAGCATTAGGGGTTAAAAAGGCTTTTATTGTAGGTTGGTCACTTGGTGGAGGTGTCGCATTAGAACTTGCAGCAAGTTATCCTAAAGACGTTTTAAAGCTTGTTTTAATCAACTCAACGACACATAGAGGTTATCCTGTGTTTAAGAAGAATGAACTAGGTCAACCTTTGGTTGGTCAAGTATATGAATCAGCTGATGAATTAGGCAAAGATCAAGTTCAAGTGGTTCCATTGCTTGAAGCACAAAAAAATAAGAATTTCGCGATGATGAGTTATATATTTGATTTGACAATCTATACAGTTAAAAAACCTAGTGCAGAAGACAACAAGCTTTGGATTGATGAATCATTAAAACAAAAGAATCTAATTGATGCAGACTGGGCACTTGCAAATTTAAATATGTCTGACATCCATAATTTCTATAATGCAGGTACGCAAAATATCAATAAGATCAAATGTCCTGTACTTCACACTTGGGGAAATAAAGATATTGTTGTTCCTGAATACATGGTTAAAGAAAATGTTAAAGCTTTAGAAAAGAATTCTACTTTGATAGTGTATGAGAATTGTGGGCATTCTCCTTTGGTCGATGTGCCTGACCAGCTTACAAAAGACATACTCAATTTTATCAATCAATAAAAGGGCACTTTGCCCTTTTTATTTTAGGAGCTAAAAAAATGAAAATTAAAGATTTTAATTTATTTGTAGAAGATTTAGGAAACCCTCTTGGTGAAGTGATTGTATTTTTAAATGGTGTGATGGCATCAACAAATAGTTGGTATACCATCATGAAACCATTTATCGATTTGGGATATCGCGTCGTCTTGCATGATTTTAAAGGACAACTCAAATCTGATAAACCTGATGGTCCATATACTTTTTTTGAACATGCAGAAGAAACAATCATGATTCTAAAAAACTTAAATATTAAAAAAGCTCATTTTATAGGAACCAGTTATGGTGGTGAGGTTGCTATGAGAATTGGTTTTACATATCCAGATTTTGTCCAATCACTTGTCATCATAGATTCAGTTAGCGAGACTGATCAAAAGATGGTTGAAGAGATTAATCATTGGATTGAGTTATGCGAAAAAGGTGATGGGTATGCATTCTTTTGGGGAATGGCAAAAAGCATATATGGTCCAAAATTCATGAATGAGAATAAAGACTTTTTGGAAAGAAGAGCTCAAGCGACCAGACAAGTTGATCCCAGTTATTTCAAGGGTCAAATCACCTTATATAAGACATTTAATGATGATGTCTATATGACCAGTCATTTGAAAGAGATAACAGCACAAACGCTTATTATATGCGGCAAAGATGATATACTCAAACCTCCTAAATTTTCAAAGATGATTCATGATGAAATTAAGAACAGTCAATTGGTGCTACTAGAGGATTGTGGGCATGTTGCTATTTTTGAAAAGTCAGATGAGATTATTGAATTAATTAAAGCATGGATATAATGTTCTTACATTTTTCTTAAGTCTCTTATATTATTTTGAATATCAAGGTATAATTAGAATATAGTATAGATGAGTGTTTTTATTCTAGTAAAGGAGATATCCATAATGAACATTTATATGTGGCTAATACTTATACTTATTAGTTTCTTGTCAGTTACATTTTTAGTGCGACTACATCAAATCAGACAATTCAAGGAATATAGATATTTTCGATTCTATGGATATGTATTAGTAATATGGTCTGTCATCACCATCTTAAGAAATGTTGTTAGTGAACCTTTCTTTATTTATCATCTCGGATTTTTAGTTTACCCGATTGTTTTCTTGATTGTCAGTTTCTTATACATGACCATTAAGATATATATTGGTGGACAAGTAAGTCAATATTTAAAGATCTTTGTTTTGGTTTTCTTTTTGATTGACCTAGCTGTCTCTTTGACGAACAGCTTACACCAATGGGTACTTAAATTGGAATACTCAAGTTCAATATCAACAGAAGCATTTTCAACAGCATCAATTGGTGTGTTTTTCTATATCCATACTATGGTATGTTATCTCTTGATGTTCATGGGACTTTATTACTTACTTAAATTATTCATTATCAACTTCAAAAGAGAAAAAGACATGTATCCATTCATCATGTTTTTCTCAAGTATATTATTAGGAATTATCTTAAACATCATTCATGTATTCTTTTTTCCATTCGTCATTGACCCTACCTACATTTTCATGGTCGTTGTTGGAGTAATCATGCTCAATATATTTAGGAATAGAGATTTGAGATTGATACTTCATGCTAATGGGAATAAAGATATTCTAGATCATTCAAGGGAGATGCACATCATCTCAACACACCAAGGTATGGTCATCGATTGCTCAAGGAATTTGAAAGTTAAATATAAAGAATTAATCAGTGCTGGAGTTACTCTAAAAGACTTAAAAGATAAGCTTAAAGAAACATCAATTCTCTATATCAATGACAGAGAATTAGTAGATGATTTTGATTCAACTAAACGTTATTATCATGTGAAAGAACAACGTATCAAAATGCCTCATTTCAGATACTTTGGAAGACTCACTTTACTTTATGAAGAAACAGCAGATATCAAGTTAATTAGTGAAATGGATCGTATCATGTCACACGACCTGATGACTGGATTATATAATAGAAATTACTTTGAAAATCAGATTCCAATACTAGAGAATACGAATAATAACTTTGGTGTCATTATCATTGATGTTGATGGACTAAAATTGCATAATGATTATTTAGGACATAAATCGGGTGATGAGTTGTTGATTAACTTCTTAAATATGATGTTACAGATATGTAATGAAAATGAAGAGCTTATTCCTATCAGACTTGGTGGAGATGAATTCTTACTGATACATAAGCATGGCGATTTAGAATTACTAGAAAAAATAGCACAAGACTTGACAACAAAAGGTTTAGCAGAAGATCCAATAAAGAGTATTTATTTCTCATATGGCATTTCTATTAGAGATCAAAAAAGAAGCAAGTTCTCAACTGTCTTAAGAGATGCAGATGCAAATCTGTATATAATGAAGGAAAAGAAGATAGATGCTAAGAAAGTTTTAGAGAAGAAATTTAAAGCCCTTGAAGCTAAAATAACTAATTCTTGATTAAGATATTAAAGTGTTAATGACAGTTTTATAAAGACATATTTATAAGAAAGGTATAGCGATATGCCTTTTTGTTTTTTTTGTATGTTTAGTATTTATAAACTTATTGGGTATTTTTATCTTTTTATATATTTGCTAAATAGATCAATTTGTGTCTTCACTCACAATCAATGACATGATGAGAAAAAATAGAACTTAATATTCTAAGTGGACAGACGAGAAAGAATAGATGAAGATCTTTCGTGAATGGATTGTGGTGTCCAGGAGTTCTAACTGCATAGAAAAAAAAGCTTACATCTTTATATAGAAAGAGACAATTTAAAAATGATAAGGAGAATAGGATAGAAAAACCTTGGTAAAAATTAAGACTCAATCTCTTACATGACTTTAAAAAGAAGAAGAAATAGAAATCATACATCTATATTACTAAGTATCCATAAAGATATAAAAATGGAAAACAATAAATACAAGTTGCATCTTTTTAAAATTTGAGAGTTTAAAAAAATCATCTCCCAAATGAAAAAGACAAACCGGATAAAGAGTAGGTTGATCTGAATCTTGGAAAAACTCAAGATATTGGATTTAACACAATCAGATAAAAAAGTTACTTAGAAGTTAGGTATGTATAATTCATCAAAAGAAAATGGCTCTAAAAAAAGAGACATACCTATATGAAAAAAGAAGTAGTAGATCAAGCAAGTTTGAATGAAATCTGCAAACCATCAAAAAGTGCAAAAATACGTGATTTCAGCTTCTGAGAGCATAAGACATACAAATATCCATCTAACGATAGTTCAATCGCTCAAAACGTACTCTCGTATTTAATTATCATACTCATTATCAAGTTATTACCTAGTTTAATGACGGTAGAAGTTGTCTTTTATGCAAACAAATATAGCAATTCAAATATTTCAAAGGTCATTAAAGTCTATAGAATTAACTTTTCTATTTCATATTTGTGCTTATAATATATATTATGTTAACCTATAGTTGATAACGTAACTGTGCGGTTAATGGGTTTCGTGTGGATATGTTGTTTATGTTGTTAACTCAAAACTTCGGCTTCTACGCGGGTTAAAGGCTATGAACTATCGAAAATTGACAAATACTAAACTTATATTTCTCATATCTCAAAAAAACGCAAATATGATACAATATATATGGTGATAATATGCGGAAAAAAACTATTTTAATCATTTTTACAGGTGGAACAATATCAATGCAGAAACCTGATGCTTCAAGTAAGGCTGATATTACAGACAATCAAATAGAGTTATTAGCTAACATTTCATCTGAACTGCAAAGCATTGAACTGAGATCACATCAGTTTTCTTTGAAACCATCGCCCTCTGTAACTCCAAAAGATATGCTCATATTGGCTCAACTGACTGATTCATATCTACTCAATCCTGATATCGATGGGGTAGTAATTACTCATGGAACAGACACAATTGAAGAGAGTGCTTACTTCCTAGATTTGTTCTTAGAATCAAAAAAACCAGTTGTTTTCACTGGTTCTATGCGTTCATTCTCAGAGCTCGGATATGATGGATTAAGCAATCTTGTGTCTTCTATTCGTGTTGCTGCTTCTGATGATTCCATCAAAAAAGGTGTTTTATTAGTGATGAACGATGAAATCAACGCGGCTTCTGAAGTAACGAAAACACATACATTGGCACTAGATACTTTTAAATCGATGGAGTTTGGTCCTATCGGTATTGTTGATGAAGAGAACGTTTTATACTATCATGATGCTCATCATAAACAGATTTCATTAAAGCCTGAATCGTTAAATGCAACTGTTGAAATTGTAAAAGCATATTCAGGTTCAAGTTCACTTATACTAAACTTACTTATTGAGCATGGTGTAAAAGGTATTGTCATAGAAGCTCTTGGTAGAGGTAATGTTCCTCCACAAATGATCGATGGTATCACATTAGCAATAAATCAAGGAATTCCCGTAGTATTAACATCTCGCTGCCCAATGGGTCGTGTATTGGATACTTATGGTTATATAGGTGGAGGTCACCACTTAAAACGACTTGGTGTTATTTTTGCTGAAAATCTAAACAGTCAAAAAGCTCGCATCAAATTATTGATTGCGATTAACGCTCTTAAAACTCAACAAGAAATAATTTCTTTTTTTAAAGATTAATATGGAGAGTAGTTATGAAGTTTATTTCAGGTCTTAGAAATAACAAAACATTTGTTTCTTCTTTTTCACTTCTCACTTTTCTAATTTCTACTTTGGGTATTGGATTATTGATTGGTCGCATTTTTATTGATGAACTCGCATTCGACAGATTTTTAGTTACAATCTTTTATTTTACAACTCAAAGTAATCTTCTGGTGTTTGCAGTTTTGTTTCTATTTCTTCTCAAAAAAAATCACAAGAAATGGTTTAAAATTATTAGCCTCATAGCCTTAATCGACATCACAATTACTGGCTTAGTATTTCATATTTTTCTGACAACATTTGTCGCAAATATAAATTTCATGCAGCACCTATTACATACAATAATTCCTCTACTTTATATTGCATTTTATATTGTCATTTTAGACACCAATTTTAAACTCAATCAATTTTGGATTGGACTGATTCATCCATTCATTTTTCTAGTTTCCGTATTCACTTGGATTCATCCTTTTTTTGGAGACAGAATAGAACAGATTATGCTTGATTTTCAAGGTGCGTCTTATGTTTATCCATTCTTAGATCCAGCCACATATAACAATGGTTTTGCTGGATTATTACTATTTAATTTGGGATTATTAATGCCATTGATTATACTGATTACGATTGTCATGATATTTCTCAAATCTAAAATTGAAGGAAAAATTAATCATTAACTACTTCTTAAAAATTCAAAAATAACTCATCACATCAGGAGGCAAAATGAAACGACTAACTCATTTTCTTTTTACAATTATATCTCTTTTAGTTATTATTATCTTGTCTTCTACTACTCAAAATATTTTTGCAGCAGATGATACTATAACATATGATGCTGTATATTTTGCATCTCATTGGTGTTCTGATTGTCAAGGTCTAGAAGATGATGGCGTCATTGAAATGCTAGAAAATCAAGGTTATCTTGTACTTATTTATTATCTTGAGGATGATGAAAATATACCTCAATTATTAAGTGATTATCAGTATACTTATGATTTCCCTTTATCTGAAGCTCAAGTCCCTGTGCTGTTTGTTGGTTCAACTTATTTTGCAGGAAGAACAGCTATTAGAGAAGGTGTTCTAAATAATGAGATTCAACAAATCATGGATACTGAATCTTTATTACCTCTTGAATCGTCTATTCCAAGCAGCTTCTCATTAGTTTATTTTATACTTTTAGGAATAGTAGATGGTATCAATCCGTGTGCAATTGCCATGCTGCTACTATTTATTTCACTACTTCGTTTCACCAAAAACAAACGTATTCTTATTGGTGTTAGCTTAACATTTATTTCTGCAATATTCATTAGTTACTTTTCATTTGGTACATTCCTCTATCAGTTTATGGATCAATTTAATTCTGGATCTTTCATTGTAAGAGCAATTCCATGGATCATTGCAGCAATTGCCTTATTCCTATTTTTCCTTAACATGTATGATTTTTTTATTACCTCTAGCAAGAGGTATGACAAGGTTAAAAATCAATTGCCAAAAGGGATTCAAAAGTTTAACAAAAAGCTCATGGCAGCATTTACCAAGCATATGGATGAAGGTAGTTGGAGTTTATACTTGATAACTTTTGTCATCGGACTTGTTATTTCTTTAACTGAGTTTTTATGTACAGGGCAAGCATATTTAACCGCCATTTTAACACTCATTCATAGTACGGAATATGTTGGTCGAGGTGTCATTTTACTTCTATTTTATAACTTGATATTTGTACTTCCATTAATTATCATTTCTTTGATTGCTGTACTTTCTCAATCAATAACTCCTATTGCTGCATTCATGAGAGAGCGCTTAAATCTAATTAAACTTTTTAGTGCATTAGTCTTTTTTGCAATATTTGTTTATTATTTGTTTTTTGTCATTCTAGTGAAATGAGGTTACCTATATGAAATATAAGATCATCATTAAAAACTCAAAAAACAAAGTTGTTTTTTCTGGTAAGCCAATTGCACTACCAATCAAAGAAAAAGCAATTATTGAAAAATCAATCGAGTTGTTTAGTGATCCTGAGCCATGTATTATTCATCAATCATATGCTTCCCAAAAACTTGTAGATGAATTTATGACTTTATTTCCAATATTACCACTTAGTGAATTTGGATTAGTTGACTATAAGCATAAACTTGACTTCATAAAAATCCCTGATATAGAAAAATGTTTTTTATCAATCGAGGTGAAAAAATGAAAGGTATTTATTTAGATTATGCAGCAACAACACCTGTACATCCAGATGTTGTCTTAGCAATGCAACCTTATTTAAATATTAAATTTGGTAATCCTTCATCAATGTATCAACTTGGTGTTTCTAATCGAAAAACAATTAATGAGTCCAAAAAAACAATAGCTCAATGTCTTAATGTTTTGCAGGAAGAAATCTATTTCACATCAGGTGGAACCGAAGCAACCAACTGGGCAATTAAAGGTTATGCTGAAGCACATCCTGAAAAAAAAGAAATTATCATAAGTCAAATTGAACATCATGCAACTTTAAATACGTGTAAATACTTAGAGAAAAAAGGTTATAAGATTCATTCTATACCTGTAGATAAAAAAGGATTCATTAGTCTTAAGAAGCTTGAATCTGCAATGAATGATAACACGTTAATGGTATCTATAATTTGGGCTAATAATGAAATAGGTACCATCCAAGATATGAAGGCAATATCTGATATCTGTCATAAACATGATGTTGTTTTGCATACTGATGCTGTTCAAGCATTTGGTCAAATTTCTGTGGATTTATCTGAAGTCAATGTTGATATGCTGACACTTTCAGCTCATAAGTTTTATGGCCCAAAAGGTATAGGATGTCTTTATATTAAAAAAGGAATTGTCATAGAATCACTGATTCATGGGGGTTCTCAGGAACAGGGTAAAAGAGCAGGAACTGAGTATCTTTCAGGAATTGTCGGGATGGCAAAGGCAGCTGAGATTGCCTCACAGTATCAACAAGTCTATTATGAGAAATTAAATTATTTATCAACGAGACTCCACCAAAGATTGATTCAAAATTTCGACTGTATTTTTAATGGTCCTGAGATTGGTGGTAGACGCTTGCCTGGTAATATTAATATTTCCTTTAAGGATATTATTGGAACACAATTGAGTTATTGGTTAGATCAAAATGACATTTATGTGTCAACTGGAAGTGCATGTGATTCTACTTCAATTGAACCCTCTCACGTCATTAAGGCATTGAAAGTACCTGAAGAATATATGAGAGGAACCATTAGATTCTCTTTAGGTAATGAGTTCTTAGAATCAGATATTCCAAGAGTCATTGCAAAACTAAAAGATGGCCTAGATTTCATACAATAATAAGAAAAGCCACATCACTGTGGCTTTTTTTTTTATTTACTCTCTAAATATTTTAAGAATGAGGTACCATGTTTTGGCTTTTCAGTTTTAAAATTATCATTAATGGAATACCCGACATCAGCAAATGTTTTCAATAAAGGAAGTTCTGAACCTTCAAGAAATTTCTTTGAATAAAGAATCAATGGAACATATTCTCTGGTATGATCGGTTCCATCAAAGGTGGGATCATTACCGTGGTCAGCTGTTAAAATAAGCAAATCATCTTCATTCAATTCTTTAATTAAATCTGGTAATTGTTGATCAAATTCTTCAATTGCTTTTCCATAACCAATAGGATCTCTTCTATGACCATAGAGTGCATCAAAGTCAACCAAATTAAGGAAGCACAAACCTGTGAAATTCTTCTTTGCCATTTCAGTAATCTGCTTCATACCATCAGCATTTGATTTTGTTTTACTATATGCATTGATACCATAACCATCAAAGATATCATTGATTTTACCTAAAGCTATAACATCAAATCCAGCTTCACTTAAGAAATTAAGTGTTGTTTTTTCAAATGGTTTTAATGCATAATCATGTCTATTTGAGGTTCTTGTAAAATTTTCTTTGTTAGTGCCTATAAATGGACGGGCAATAATTCTACCAACTTTCCATTCTGGTTTCATCATCAGTTCTCTTGCTATTTCACAAATCCTATATTGTTCTTCAATTGGAATAATGCCTTCATGCATCGCAATCTGAAGCACAGAATCAGCAGATGTATAAACTATAAGATCACCTGTCTTCATATGATGCTCACCTAAATCTTTAATGATTTCAGTACCTGATGCAGAAATGTTACCAACGATTTTTCTTCCAGTTCTCTTTTCAAGTTCATCTAACAATTCCTTAGGAAAACCTGTATCAGTAAATGTTTGAAATGGGGTGGTTGTATAAAGACCCATCAGCTCCCAGTGACCAGTCATGGTATCTTTTCCTTTAGAAGCTTCCTGCATCTTTGTATAAAAAGCTCTAGAATTTTCTACAGATGACACATTTCTAATAGGTGCAATGTTACCATAACCGAAAGCTTCTAGATTAGGTATCTTTAAGTTCATTTTTTCTGCAATATGTCCGATCGTGTTCGAACCAACATCGTTATAATCTTTAGCGTCAGGTGCCTCTCCGATACCTAGACTATCTAATACAATAAGAAAGATACGTTGATACATCATGATTCCTCCTTCGCGCGTGGGTGCGCGTTTCTATATATTTCTTTGATTCTTTTTTGACTAATGTGTGTGTAAATCTGAGTGGTTGATATATCTTCATGACCAAGTAATGACTGAAGTGTCCTTAAATCCATACCATTTTCTAATAAATGTGTAGCAAATGAATGTCTTAATGTATGTGGTGAACACAGAGTTGTAACACCTGCATCATTTGCTAATTTCTTTAATAACTTAAAGAATCCTTGTCTTGATAAATGCTGACCATCTTGATTGACAAATAAATAATTAGTTTTTTGATCCTTAATGATGCTTTCTCGAGATTTAACAATATAGTTTCTAAGAGCAATTGTAGACATATCAGATATGGGGACCATACGCTCTTTATCACCTTTACCTTTAACGATTACATAACCCTGATTAAGGTGAATATCTTCCATTTTGATATCAAGTAATTCACTGACTCTTAGTCCAGAACCATAAATAAGTTCTAATAAAGCCATATTTCTTAAACCTAAAGTCTTTGTTTTATCGACTTGTTCTAGTATAGAAACAACTTCATCAACTGATAAAACCTGAGGTAGAGATTTCTCTACTTTCGGAGCTGAAAATCCTTTTGCTATATCTTCATCAACTTCTTTTTCTATCGTAAGAAAATGATGAAATGATTTGATAGCAGTCAATTTTCGAGCAAGACTCTTAGCTGAAACTTTCTTTTTTGTGCTTTTTAAAAACCCTTCAATATGTCTTTTTTCAATCAATTTTGGCTTGCTAATTTGATGATAAGTATCTAAGAATAGAACATATTGTTTGAGGTCAGTTAAATAAGATGCTATGGTATTTTTGCTTGATCCTTTTTCATTCTTCAAATAGTACTCAAAATCTTTAAGTAAATATTTCATATGAACACCATGAAGACCTGATTACCTAGAAATAGTCCATTTCTAGTCAACATCAGTCTATCGCCTTCTAATTTTAATAAACCTAAATCAATTTTTTCGTAAAGCTGTGGATATTTAGAAAAGAGATCCACTTGATATTTCTCTTTGATTTCAGACACTGAAATACCAGATATCTTTCTCAATCCGAAAATAAGCTCATCTTGAAGTAATGTCATAGAATCCTGTAACTCTTTTTCTTTTTGAGGTGAGACAAGATACTTTTGCATCGATCGATGATTATAAGTCCGGTAATTATCAACAAATCCGTGAGCACCTAAACCTACACCAATATAGGTTCCTAATGTCCAATAAATGAGATTATGATATGAATAATTTTGATTTTTTGCAAAGTTTGATATCTCATAGTGCTCAAATCCTTGATTGATGAGTTCGTCCATCACAAGACCATACATCTCCGCTTCACTATCTTCATTCATTTGTTCAAATTGCCCTTTGAGATATTGATAATAAAAGAATGTTCTTTCTTCTAGGATTAATGAATAACAAGAAACATGATTAATATCAAGCGCTTTGATTATTGCTAAATCTTCATGAAGATTTTCAATGGTCTGTCCTGGAATTGCATAAATCAAATCAATACTGATCTGGGGGATGCCTATTTCTTTCAAATGATTGATGATTTGAAATACTTGATCATTTGTATGTTTTCGGTTTAGATATTTTAACAATTTTTGATTGAATGTTTGTACACCTAAACTAATTCTATTAATGCCAAATTTTTTGAATAATAATCCTTTTTCTTTTGTATAACTTTCAGGATTGACTTCAATCGTAAACTCAATAGGATGGATGGATTGTAGCGATTCCAATATAAAGGTTAGTTGCTCAAGATTAAGCATACTTGGTGTTCCACCACCTATATATATCGTTTCAATCGAATCAAAATGTTTTTGATATGATTTGATTTCTTGAACTAAAGCTTTCAAGTATAGATCAACTGTATCCTTGTTTTTAGGAACACTTTTGACAAAATCACAATAATGACATATATATTCGCAAAATGGAATATGGATATAAAGTCCCTTCAAACAAATCACTTCCCTTATTTCTATTATACATGATATGGTTTACATAATAAAGAACAGTGATGAGATTTTACTCATCACTGTTAGATAATATCGCCATAAATGCTTCTTGAGGAATATCGACTCTACCAATCGACTTCATCTTCTTTTTACCTTCTTTTTGTTTTGAAAGTAATTTTTTCTTTCTACTTATATCTCCACCATAGCATTTTGCTAGGACATCTTTACGCATGGCTTTTATGGTTGTTCTCGCAATAACTTTATTTCCTAGTGATGCTTGAACTGGTATTTCAAACATTTGTCTCGGGATGAGTTGGACCATTTTTTCACAAATAGCCTTACCACGATAATAGGCAAAATCACGATGAACAATGAGTGATAAAGCATCTACGATTTCACCATTCAATAAAATATCCATCTTTTGGAGTCTCGATTGCTTATATCCTGCCATTTCATAATCAAATGAAGCATAACCTTTTGTAGATGACTTCAATTTATCGAAGAAATCATAAACGATTTCTGATAAAGGTAGATCATAGGTGATATGTACGCGATTGGCATCAACATACTTTAAATCCCCAAAGATACCTCGTTTTTTCTGTGATATGTCCATAATTGCACCAACATATTCTTTTGGTGTCATAATGGAGGCTTTAACATAGGGTTCTTCAATAAAATCTATGCGTTGAGGATCAGGTAATCTTGATGGATTGTCGATAGGAACAACAGTACCATCTGTTAGATGAACCTGGTATAAAACAGATGGAGCTGTGGCAATAAGTTCAATATTAAATTCTCGATGGATACGTTCTTGGACAATTTCCATATGCAATAATCCTAAGAATCCTGTTCTAAATCCAAACCCCAAAGCTTGAGAGGTTTCGGGTTCATAAATCAAAGAAGCATCATTAAGTTTTAGTTTATCTAATGCATCTTTTAAATCATTGAATTGTTCAGTATCAATTGGATATAATCCGCAAAATACTACTGAATTCATTTTTCTGTATCCAGGCAATGCTTGTTTTGTGTGTCTATTAGCATAAGTTATGGTATCCCCTACACCAACAGTATTAATATCTCTAATTGAAGCAGTTAAATAACCAACATCTCCAGGACCTAAAATATCGCGTTTTACCACCTTTGGAGTATGAACACCAACTTCAATCACTTCATATTTAGCCTTTGATGCCATAAATTCAATCATATCACCTTTTTTAATGGTTCCATTGACAACTCTGACATAAGGAATAACACCTTTATACATATCAAAAACTGAGTCAAAAACAAGAGCTTGAAGTGGTTCTTCAGAATCTCCTTTAGGTGCCGGAATATCTGTTACAATTCTTTCAAGAATCTCATCAATGCCCAATCCTTCTTTTGCAGAAGCTAAAATAGCATGTTGTGCTGGAATTCCAATAACATCTTCTATTTCTTTGATAACTTTTGCTGGTTCTGCACTTGGTAAATCTATTTTATTAATCACTGGTATGATTTCTAAGTTATTATCAATTGCTAAATAAACATTAGCCAAAGTTTGGGCTTCAATACCTTGAGCTGCATCGACGACTAAAATTGCGCCTTCGCAAGCAGCTAGTGATCTCGAAACCTCATACGTAAAATCGACATGACCTGGAGTATCAATCAAATGCATGATATAAGAATCACCATTTTTGGCTTTATATACCATTTCTACTGCATTGAGTTTGATTGTAATACCACGTTCACGTTCTAAATCCATGGAGTCAAGAAGTTGTTCCTTCATTTCACGATCGCTTACAGTATCCGTCTTTTGTAATAAACGATCTGCTAATGTGGATTTCCCATGATCGATATGCGCAATGATTGAGAAATTTCTAATATTCTTTTGTCTTTCATTCAATGTTGTTTTATTCATATTACACATATATCCTTCCGCTTAATCATTGTATCATTTTTAGATATAATTTTAAAGTAGTAAATGTACGAATGGTTAGTTTTTCTATCAATGAAATAACGAAAACGTTTTTATCTATTTTTCAGTAAAATGCTACAATAAGAAAAAAAGAGCCTAAAGGCTCTTAAAAATCTTCATCCATTTCATAAGGAATTACTTCAATCAAGACTTCAAGCACTTTCTTTGTGTCTGCTGCTGTTACCCTAACTTTTAGATTCTGGTATGTGAACTCATCACCAATCACAGCTATTCTTCCCAATTCATCAAGGACCCATCCATTAACAGTGGCAAAATCTAATTCTTCTTTAATTTCCAAAAGTTCGAACAAGTCATCTAAATCAGCGTTGCCTTTAACACGATATGTGCTTTCATCTAACTCAACAATCTGTTCAATAATTTCATCATGTTCATCCCAAATATCACCAACAAGCTCTTCCAAAATGTCTTCCATGGAAACGACACCTAATGTGCCTCCAAATTCGTCTTTGACAATTGCCATATGTGATTTATTTTGTCTCAATAAATCAAGCAGATGCGAGACTTTCATGTATTCTGTTACATAAACCGGAGGTTTAATGATTGAATCAAGTGGCTGGTTTTCTAATACGACTAAGTTATAAAAATCTTTATGATTAATAACCCCAATGATATGATCTATATTTTCTTCATATACAGGTAATCTTGAATATCCTGTTTTCTTGAAAGTGTGGATAATTTTTTTTGTTTCTTCATTCAATGATACACCGATAACATGAACTCTAGGTGTGAAGATTTCTTCAACTTTCAAATCATCAAAGTCAATGACACTTCGAATCAATTCACCTTCGTTTTCATTGATTCCACCTTCGTTTTGAACTTCAGAAACATAGGTTAAAAGTTCATCTTCAGTAATCGCTGGACCTTTTTCAAATTTGAAGACTCGATTCATTAGTTTTTGCCATAATGAAAACAAAAAATTTAGAGGTGTCAATATCCAAATAAAAGCACGTAGTGCAGGTGTTATTGCAAGGGCATATGATTCAGGCATTTTCTTAGCTAAACTCTTGGGAGTTATTTCTCCGAATACTAGAACTAATGTTGTCATGACAGCTGTTGATATCGTAACACCATAATTACCCCAAAATTTCACAAAGAATACTGTAGCTATAGATGCAGATAAAATATTGACTATATTATTACCGATAAGTATGGTTGTTAATAACTTCTCAAAGTTTTCTGATAAAACTAAAGTACGCTTAGCTCTCTTATGTCCATTTTGAATTAGATGTTTCAATTTGATCTGATTTAAAGACGAAAAAGCCATTTCTGCTGAAGAGAAAAAGGCAGACATCAATATAAGAAATGCTAATATAGCTAATGTAATAAAATCCTTACTTTCCATTAATTAAATCCCTACTCATCTAAAGAAGCTTGATCGTCTTTATTTATTTTTTTAACTCTAACCTTAGAAATAACCTTATCTTCGGTTTCAAGAACTTCATAATTAAAGCCGTTGTATTCAATCATGATTGCTTCATTTTCTTCAGGAAAACGTCCTAATTGACCTAATATAAAACCACTTAAGGTATCATAATCTTCTATTGGTAATCCTGCTTCAATATTATCTTCTACGTCATTGATATTGCATAAGCCATCTATTTCATAGATGCCTTCTTCAATTTGCTTGATTTCATCATCAATTTCATCATATTCATCAAAAATATTACCAACAATTTCTTCAAGTAAATCTTCTATGGTAACAATACCTGCGGTACCACCGTATTCATCTAAAGCAACAGCGATATGATTCTTTGTTTTCTGCATTTCTTTAAACAATTCGCTTGTCTTTTTTGAATCTGGTATGAAATAAGGTGGTCTAATTAAACTCTTAATTGAAAATTTCTCTTCAACATTATCAATATATTTAAGTAAATCTTTAACATGAAGAATTCCTATGATGTGATCGATATCGCCTTCAAAGACAGGATATCTTGTAAATTGTTCATTTTGAACATGTTGAATGACCTGGCTTTTTGTAGAACGAACATTTAAAGCTGATATTTCAGTTCTATGGGTCATAATTTCTTCAACATTGGTATCTGAGAAATCGAATATGTTTTGAATCATTTCACTTTCTTCTTCATCAATATTGCCCATTTTACCACTTGCTTCAACAATAGTTCTGATATCCTCTTCAGTCATTTTTCTTTCGCCATCATTTGGACTCAAACCAAAGATTCGTCCAATGATACTTGAAATCGATTCTAGTAACCAAACAAGTGGAAAAGTAATCTTTGTCATAAAAGTAATGAATCCGATGACACCATATGCTATTTTATCTGGATATTTATGAGCCAATCTTCTTGGTAACATTTGTCCAATAACAACATGAAATACCAACAATATCAAGGTTAGTACAATAATAACTAAAGGTTCAATAAAGCTTAGTGAGCTATTAAACCACTGCATAACATTATTACTAAAAACCAAAACCGCAATTGCACCATTGACTAAGGCAATCAAAATGATCAGCATTTGCATTGTTGCCATATATACTTTGGGGGATTCAGAAAATCTTTGAATTCTGATTGCACGAATATTCCCTTTATCTGCATCCTGGTTAATCTTGTTATCACTAACAACAACCAATGCAATTTCTGCAGCAGCAAAAATGCCCGACAAAATAATAAGTAGGAGCATGCCAATTACTGGATATATCATATTATCCCCTCCTGTTTACAACAAAAAAAGACACCAAAAAAAGCATCATATTTGTTGTCTTTGCTTTTCGGATATGCTGGATCTTCGATCCTACTACTGCTTTCTTCCATTTCTACTATTATGTCCTCCATCACGATGTGATATATACATGATACAATTTTTTGAGCAAAAAGTCAATGAAATGGGCAGATATCATTAACTGTCAATTCTTTAAAGAATAACTTGAATGGTTCTATGTTGTGTGCTACAATAGATGCATGAAGGGGAGTAGTTAGCTCTAAATTAATCGTCAGTACGGCTTATGCCCGGTTAATTTCAAGTATCCCTTGTAACGAGACCTTCAAGACAAGAGTCTTGATGGTTTTTATTATGATAACGAAACAACTAGATTTTTATAATTTTTTAGAGAGGGCAAACAACATTATGGATATCGTATTAAATGTCATTATAACATTATTTGGTTTTGTTCTACTCATCAAGGGTGCTGATTATTTTATTGTTTCTTCAGCTTCAATTGCTAAGAAATTCAATATATCACCATTAATCATCGGTTTGACTTTAGTTGCATTTGGCACAAGTTTACCTGAGCTTGCAGTAAGTTTCATCGCATCACTTACAGCTCACGCTGCAGGAGAAACTGCTGATATTGCCTTAGGAAACGTGATAGGATCAAATATAGCTAATCTGACCTTGATTTTAGGATTTTCAGCAATTATGATGCCAATTGCTGTAAAAAAATCAATGAATAAACAGGAATTCCCATTCTTAATCGTACTTACTGTTGTTTTTGGGATTGTTGCTTTCTTCTTTCAAAGCGATGCTCAAATCGTATGGTGGGAAGCACTCATACTACTTTTATTCTTTGCTTATTACATGTATTTGATGATACATAGTCACAAAGAAGTTGAACTCGATGAGGAAATTCATTTCGTTAATACCAAGAAAGCTATTTTTCTATTAATTCTTGGTTTAGGTGGTGTGTCATTAGGTGGATATTTAGTAACCTCTGGTTCTGAATATATTGCTATTGAATTACTTGTTAATGTATTTAGTATGACAGTGACAAGAGCTACCACCCTAGTCGGTTTAAGTATCGTATCATTGGGGACATCATTACCAGAATTAGTAACAAGTGTTGTTGCTGCTAAAAAAGGTGAAAATGAAATCGCTCTTGGTAATATCATTGGATCAAATGTATTTAATACATTACTCATCGTTGGTCTATCTGGATTAGTTACTCCACTTGGAGTTAATGGTGATGTTTTATTTGATATCTTCATCTTAATGGGTATTACTTTAATTACAATTGCCTTCTGTATTACAAATCAAAAAATATCAAAATTTGAGGGTTGGATTTTGATAGGTATCTATTTTTCATATATTGCATTCATTATCGTAAGAGCTTTAGGTCTTCTATAAAAAACAAATCCCAAATTCTGGGATTTTTTTTTATGCAAAATTTAATATGATTTCTTTAAGATAATAAGTATTCATTATGTAACTATCGTGAGTGTGTCCCTTAATAATCAATAGCCTAGAGCCATGAATACCATGATGTATTTGTTTTGTATGTGCATACTTTATGACATCATTTTCACCAGCTAAAATCAGTGTTGGGCAAATAATTTTATTTAAGTCACTTTGTTTAATATCGGGTTCATTTAACATCAATTCAATTAAAGGATTGTTTGTTTTTTGATACTCTTCTTGCATTCTTATCATCAATTTCTTAGTGACACCAAACGGATTAAGACTACCACCTGCTAAAATCATTTTATCAAATAAATCTGGATATCTGGAAGCCAAAATCATCGCAATTATCGCTCCATCACTAAAGCCAAAAACAATTGGTTTGCAAAGCTTCAGCTGATGAATAAAATGGTAAATATCTTGTCCCATATCTTCATAATGAAGAGGCAAATTTTTTTGCGATTTACCATGATTTCTGGAATCGATTTGATAACATTCATAATACTCACTTAAAGACTTAACAAGGCTGTTAAATGTTTCATGGTCCTCGCCATTTCCATGCAGAAAAATGAGTGGTTTACCTTTGCCATTTTTCTCATAAAACAATTCAATTCCATTTACTAAAATCTTCATATTTTCACCTAGCAAAAAGGTCCCGAGGGACCTTAATATGTCAATGTGCATAAGCCATGTTCTGTTCCCTAAAAGGGTGTGATCATTTATCTCTACATCGTAGCATATATCGACTTTGATTCGTCTTTATACGTGCCCCTACCAAATTTTGGGTTGCTAGCTTGAGGGGTTTACCGCGTTTCATTTGTTCATTTCTGAACAACTCGTTTCTGTGGCACATTACGTCTAGGTCATAGTTTCCCTTAGACCATCAAACGCCGTTACGATTTCTCGTACCCTAAGTTATTTTTTCCTTAGGCACAAACACTACATTCATCTCAGAATGTGCTAGCATGGACTTTCCTAACCTAAATGAATAGGCTCGATCACCTTCCACTGACAAAAATCATTATATCACAAAGTCAAATATACAACAAGTAATGCTTAATTATTCAGCATCTGCTTCAGTTTCTACTTCAACTTCTTCTTCAACTTCTTCTTCAACTTCTTCAACCTTTACATGAACTTCTTTAATTGTTACAATCGTATGTTCAGGATCTTCTAAAAGATGAATATGTTGTTCAAGTTTCAAATCTTTAACCTTTACTGAATCTCCAAGATGTAATTTGGAAACATCTATTTCAATATGTGATACACCATATCCTGGTAAATATTCAGCATGTATTTCAGTTAATGTTTCTTGAGGATAAAGTTTCGTTTTGTGGAAAACTTCTTTACCAATAAGTACTACTGGAATCATTGCAGAAACTCTTTCCTTAGCTCCAACACAACGTAAATCAAAATGAATGATATCATTTGGTTTTAAAACTGTTGTTTCAACATGTTGAATATATGCGAAATGTTGTTTCCCCTCTAATTTAACCTTAAAGGTAAGGTTCTTCCCATGAGCTTTAAGTGCTTCTTTAAACTCTTTTTCATCAACTTGAATCGATGTTGATTTGAATGATGTTCCATACATCACCCCAGGTATTTTATTTGCATTGCGTACTTTTCGAATAGGATCTACTCTTAATTCTAAATTCATAGTTATTCTCCTTTCATTCTTTATGTCTATTATACCATTTTTTAAGTATATTATGTTGAGTCGTGCGAAAAAAAATGGAGTTTCTCAACTCCATTTAAATACTATTTTGCTGATAAAGCATCTTTTCTTGATAAATCGACACGACCTTTATCGTCAATACCAATACACTTAACTAGGATTTGATCACCAAGTGATACAACTGACTCAACTTTTTCTACACGTTCTTTAGCAAGACGTGAGATATGAACTAATCCTTCAGTTCCTGGCCACAATTCTACGAAACAACCAAATTTTTCAATACGTGTAACTTTACCTTCATAAATCTTACCGACTTCAGCTTCACGAACTAAATCCATGATACGTAGTGCAGCACTTTCAATCCATTTAGTTTCCATATGCATTAAGATGACTTTTCCGCTTTGATCAATATCAATCTTGACACCATTGTTATCTTCGATAATTTTAGTAATGATTTTACCACCAGCCCCAATAACATCTCTGATCTTGTCTGGATTAATCATAATAAGTTTCACTTTTGGTGCATATTTTGATAAATCAGGAGCAACTGTAGGAATGGTTTCCAGCATATGCTTTAAGATATGCAATCTGCTTAATCTTGCTTGTTCAAGAGCTTCTTTTAAGATTTGTTCAGTGATACCTGAAATCTTGATATCCATTTGTAAAGCTGTAATTCCAGTTTCAGTTCCAGCAACCTTGAAATCCATGTCGCCTTCATGATCTTCCATACCTTGAATATCAGATAGAATAGTATAGTAATCGCCTTCTTTAATCAGACCCATTGCTATACCTGCAACTGGTGCTTTAATGGGAACACCAGCAGCCATAAGTGCCATTGTACCAGCACAAATTGTTGCTTGAGAGCTTGATCCATTTGATTCAAGAATTTCTGAAACAATACGAATAGTATATGGGAATTCTTCTTCATTAGGTAGTACTTGCAATAATGCGCGTTCACCTAATGCTCCATGACCTACTTCACGACGTCCAACAAAACCATAACGTCCTGTTTCACCAACACTAAATGGTGGAAAATTATAATGTAGCATGAATCTCTTTGAATCATCAAGTCCTAAACCATCAATAATCTGATTTTCACCTAATGCTCCAAGTGTAACGACACCTAATGCTTGAGTTTGACCTCTCGTAAATAAGCTTGATCCATGAGTTCTAGGTAAAACATCAACACGAGATGATAGTGGTCTGATTTCATCAACCTTACGTCCATCAGGACGAACTTTATCTTGTGTGATCAAACGTCTAACTTCAGCTGTAACGATACCATCAAGTACTTTTTTAACTTGAGCTAAATAACTCTTTTGAGATTTCTCATCAAATACTTTGACACCATCATAAACTTTGAAGAATGATTTCTTTTCAAAATGTTCAATTGCTTCTTCTGAGATTGCATCAATCGCATGATATCTTTCAAGCTTATCAAAGATTGAAACTGCTTGAATTAAACGATCTTTAGCATAAGCATTAACTTCTTTTCTTACGTCTTCATCAACAGCGAAATCATCAAAATCCATTTTAACAATTTCGAAATCTGCTAGTATTGTTTCTTGAAATTCAATTAATTCTTTGATAATTCCATGTCCAAACATAATCGCTTTTAAAATATCTTCTTCATTAACTTGCTTAGCACCAGCTTCAACCATATTGATAGCGTCTTTGGTTCCAGTAACAATTAAATCAATATCACTTTCAAGTAGTTGATCAGGTGTTGGGTTGATGATAAATTCATCATTGATTCTACCAATTTGAACACCTGCGATTGGTCCATTAAACGGAATGTTCGAAAGACCAAGAACGATTGATGACCCTAATAATGATGCCATTTCAGTGGTACATTCTGGATCACTTGATAAAACTGTATTAATGACTTGAACTTCATTCTTAAATCCTTCTGGAAATAAGGGACGAAGTGGTCTATCAATTAAACGTGATGTTAACGTTTCATGTTCTGAAGGTCTACCTTCTCTTCTTAAAAATCCTCCGGGGATCTTTCCAGCTGCATAAAGCTTTTCCTGATATATTACCATTAAAGGGAAGAAATCTTGAGTGGAAGCTTCGTTTCTAGCTGTTACAACACTAAGTACTGTAGAGTCACCATATGAAATTAAAGCTGAGCCATGTGCTTGCTTCGCCATTTCACCTGTTTCAACACGTAGAACTCTACCGCCTAGTGTCGTTTCATAAACTTTTTTTTGCATGATATAAAATCTCCTTCATTTTATATTTCTTTTCTATTTTTTTAACCTTATTTATTATACCACAATTTATAATTTATCAACTTAAATTAGATTGTTTGGTAAACAAAGAGATATTTTATCGAATCAATAGAACAAGTCTTACTGTTTTTAATAATAATCACATCAAAATAACTGATTTATTCAATTATGAGTAAAAAAAAAGATTGCATGTGCAATCTTTTTAACGACGTAATCCAAGTTTTTGAATCAATACTTGATAACGTTCTACATCTTTTGTACGTAGATACTTTAACAAGCGACGTCTTAGTCCGATCTTCATATAAAGACCACGACGAGAGTGAAAATCATGAATATGCTTTTGAAGATGGTCATTCAAATCATTGATTTCTTGTGTAAGAACAGCGATTTGAACTTCTGGTGAACCAGTGTCTCCTTCTTTTGTTGCATAAGCTTTGATGATTTCAGTCTTTTTTGCCTTATCTAATGCCATAGTGTTTCCTTTCTCGAATAACTAAAGAAGGGGTTGGCGTTCCCACATCCTTGTTACCGCCTTTTATATTGTAGCATTTTTTTTATAAAATGCAACTATATTTTAACAAATTGATCGACGTTGACGACAAATACTGTTGCCCCGCCAACTTCTACTTCTATCGGTAAAGCTGAGAATGCTCCAAACTCATTTACAATTGTATTTGGAACGAGTTTTGTTCTCTTTTTACTGTGAGCTTCGATGATTTCAAGAGCTTGAGGTACCTTTTCATCATTGACACCAATGAGAAATGTGACGTTACCAGCTCTTAAGAATCCTCCAGTGGTTGCAAGTCGTGTTGAAAAAAATCTATCTTTGACTAAAGCTTTTTGGACTTTGTTCGCATCATCATTAGATACGATAGCCAATATTAATTTCATATAACCACCCACCTTATAGGATTATTATAACATAATTTTAAGATTTGTTAATCTTCTAACAACAATTTCATCTTTCTTAAGTTGCTCGATTAATTCTTTTTTTCCTTTAAATTTAAGCTCATCTCTGAACCGTTCAAAAAAGACTATATCCAAGGTTTCACCGTATATATCTTTATTAAAATCAAGGATGTAAACCTCTAGTCTTTTCTCCAAACTAAAGTTTAATGTTGGGTTGTTTCCGATATTTGCCATTGCATGATACCATTTACCCTTATATAGAACTCTGACATAATAAACACCGCTTTCCGGTAGAAAGTAATGATCATAATCAATATTAGCTGTTGGAAACCCTAATTTATGTCCAACATGATTCCCATGAACAACCTGTCCTTTAATATGGTAATGTCTATTCAGAAGTTTGCGTGCTGATTCTAAATCTCCTGCTAAGAGAAAATCCTTGACATATGTCGTTGAAAGTCTTGTGTTATTGTAAAGCATGTCTTCAACAATATCAACAATAAACCATTTTCTGAGATCATTAATTGTTCCAACTCCACGATATGCAAATCTAGCATCTCTACCAATAACAAGACGCTTCACTTTAATTCTTCTTAGGAATGCTACAAATTCTTCAACTGACAAATGTGAGAATTCCATATTAAAATCGACAATAAAGACATAATCTAATCCATAACTAGAAAATAATTCAATTTTATCATTCTTTTGAGTCAATGTTTTAAACGCGTGTTTTCTTAAAAACGTAGATGGATGAGGATCAAAAGTCATAACAGCATGTCTAGTATCCGTATAAGATATGACACGCTTAATTAGCTCTTGATGTCCTAAATGAAGACCATCAAAATTACCAATGGTCAAAGTAAGAGGTTCATCATTTTCTATTAAATTATAGTTTGCTGAAATGATTTTCATTATGACTCCTAAAAAATTAAAACTGGTTTATATAGATTTTCGGCTTTAACTTCATAATATGCAATCATCTGTTTGCTTTCATCACAAACAATAAATGGTTGATCAGTTACAAGTTGTCTGTCATCTAAATAAACTCCATTTTTAACCAATCCAATCATATAATCATTTAAAATGATTTTAGAATGGTCTTTAAAAAATAGTTCTAAAGATATGATATCATTTTTTGACAAATCTTCAATACTTTTTGATTTTTCTATAGTATAACTACCAATTGATGATCGATTTAATTGTTCAAGTGCTCCATAAGTATGAAGTTTCTCTGCAAGATCAACTGCGAGACTTCTTATATAGGTTCCCTTGGATACAACTGAAGAAAAAGCATAACGAGTTGAATCAAGTTGATGTATCAACTTAAAATCATAAATCTGAACCAATCTTGATTCACGTTCAACATCTAACCCTTGTCTTGCAAGTTCATAAAGTTTTTGTCCATTTTGCTTAATCGCTGAGTACATAGGTGGCATTTGCATATATGAGCCTACCATCTGTTTCATTGCATCGTTTAACTCTTTAAGTCCAAACCCAACGCTTTTAGTTGCTAATATTGTACCTGTAGTATCATATGTATCATAATGATTTCCAAATGCGATGATTCCCTCATAAGCTTTATCGAGATTGGAAAATAAATAAGCTAATTTAGTAGCTTTTCCAACACAAAGAATAAGTAGGCCGCTTGCAAAAGGATCTAATGTACCAGTATGACCTATTTTGTCGAGATGAAATTTCTTTTTAATCTTAAAAACAACATCATGTGATGTCATTCCTTTATCTTTATTAACTAGAAAAAAACCGTCCATATGATCACCACTTCAAATTATACACTAATTAGATAGATAAAAAAAGCACTTGCGTGCTCTAATTATTTGAATTGGTTAAACCAAGCTGCGACTCTTTCTTTTGGTTGATAACCGCTTTGACGGTCAACTTCTTCACCATCTTTGTAAAGTACAACTGTTGGTACACTGCGAATACCGACTTCTACAGCTTGATTTCTGTATAAATCAATGTCTAAGCGATAAAACTTTGTATCTGGCATTTCAGTGCTTAAAGATTCTAATACTGGTTTTAACATTTTACATGGTCCACACCAAGTTGCGAAATATTGTACGACTACTAAACCTTGTTGCCCTATCACGTCTTGATAAGGTTGTCCTTGATAATCAATCATTAAATTTTCCTCATTTCTTTATCATTTATCAATATTTATTATATGCTGAAAGCTTGAATTTATCAAGCCATTTGCACTATTTTAGGGTAATTATGGTAACACCATTCAAGCCTTCTCCTTCACCACCAAAACGATGCGTTTTGATGTATGGTGAGGATTTAATATAATCATAGACTGCTTTTCTCACTGCTCCACTTCCAAAACCGTGAATAATACGCATGGTCTCTAAACCAGAAAGAATGGCAGAATCTAGTGCTTGATCCATTGCTTCTTTGACCTCATCAAATCGATATCCTCTGAGATCTAACTCAAATTTTGCAGATCTTGCTGGTGTATCTCCAATACTGATTTTTTCAGTCTTAACAGCCTTATTAGGCTCTTTTTTTGGTTCTTCTTTTCTCAAATCGTACGATTTAAATACAAGATCAAACTTTCCAAATACCACTCGACAATCATCATTTTTGATGGATTTTATTTTGCCATATTGTTGATAAGGCAAAATAAACACAAGATCATCTACTTGTAACTCATCTTCAAATGCAACGAGTTTTTCATTATCTTTTTGTTGATTCAATTTGTATTTGATAGCAGCTATTTCAGGTTTCGAAATTTCATTTTTCTTCTGAAGCATTACAATCATTTCCCTGACTTCATCTTTCAATTCATTATATGCTTTTTCTTCTTTAGCTCTTACTTTTTCAATGGTTTTATCTTGTTCAGCTAATAAAAGTTCTTTTGAGCGTTGGAATTCTAGCTTAGCATTTCTACTTTCTTCAATTTCATCAGCAAGATTTTCCTTCTGCTTTTCTATATAAAGCATCTCATCATTGAGTTTTTCCATCACCTTGGCTAGATCTGTTTGTCTACCTTGATAGATTGTTTCAGCATCTTGAACAACTTCTTCTTTGAGTCCTAATCTTCTTGCTATCAAAAATGCATGTGATGATCCTGTGGTTCCCATTTGAAGATAATAAAGAGGTTTCAAAGTCTTTTTGTCAAAAGCAACACTTGCTGTTGTCATGTTAGGTTGTTCATAAGCATAGCTTTTTAATTCAGAGTAATGTGTTGTAACCATCATTCTGATATCAAATGGTTTAAAAGCATTTAAGATTGCGATAGCTAATGAGACACCTTCATTTGGGTCAGTACCGCTTCCTAGTTCATCAAGCAATACCAATGTATTATCCTTTACACCTTCAATCATTGAAATGATTTTATTTAAATGTGATGAAAAAGTAGAAAGTGATTGTAATATGGATTGCTCATCACCAATATCTGCAAAAACTTGATCAAAAACAGCGACATTAGAAGCTTCACTTGCTGGTATCAAGATACCACACTGTGTCATCAAAGTCAGTAATCCAACTGTTTTTAAAGCAACTGTCTTACCTCCAGTATTTGGACCAGTAATCAATAATGTCTTGATATCTTTATTAAGTTCAAGCGTAATTGGTACTGCAGTTTTTTGATCTAAGAGTGGATGCTTAGCTTTAATTAATGAAATTGTACCAACATCATTGATTTGAGGTTTCATTGCATTCAATTTTAAGGCATATTGTGCCTTTGATGAAATAAAATCTAAACCAAGAAACAAATCGAGATTATCTTTTAAGCTTGCATGTGCATTGTGAACTTCTTCGCTTAATGAAGCTATTATTTTCTGTATTTCTTTTTCTTCATCAACTTTAAGATGCTCAATTAATGCAGTTATTTGTCTTGTTGCTTCAGGTTCTATATAAACTGTTTGTTTACTTGCTGAAAAATCGTGAACAACACCCTTAATTTTATTCTTATATGTGTCTTTGACAGGAATACAAAAACGATCATTTCGTTGAACAATGACCAATTCATTTAAATATGCACTATGGTCTATAAGAAATTTTTGCAACTTATCTTGGAGTTGCTTGTCTAATCTGGATTTCTCTTTTCTTATCTTTAATAATTCTGGAGTAGCATCATCAAGAATCTGTCCATCTTCATCAATTTTTGATTGAATATAATCTAAAAGACTTCGATGCGTATGCATATTCTGAAAATAAGGTGTGAGTGATCGAGCACTAATTTTCAAGCGATCAAGTTCTTTATAGTATTTGATAATATCTCTTTCCATCAATAAAAACAAGCGTACATAGAGAAGTTCCTGGATTGAAAACACTCTATCTAAGCTTGCATATTTAAGTAATTCATGTATATCAAAATCTTCAAGAAAAGGTAAAACACCAGCTCTTAAAATAAGGGCGGTCATATCCATGGTTTCATCTAATGCAAGATGAATTGATTGAAGATCTGTCATGGGTTCTAAATGAATGATTTCATTTCGTATCGTGTCAGATTTTGCATGTTTTGAAATCAATTCAAGTATTTGATTCAATTCTAAAGCTTTCATCATAAATCGCATCGTAGGCCACCTATTTCTTAAAAAATATGGTATAATAGATAAAGAGCAGGAGATGTCCATGAAGCACTATACCATTTCAGTTAATGAAATTGAACTAGAAAAATTAAACAAAGTCTATCAATATCACCAAATAGAGGATAAGAATCCCTATTTGCTTTTTCATGCTGAACATAATGGTATTGATATTTTAGGATATAAAACCGGCAAAGTTTTACTACAAGGAAAAGAAGTTACACATGAACTAGTTTCAATCAAAAATCACCTAAATCGTGAGGATTATGAAGCTATAGGTTCTGATGAAGTTGGAACAGGTGATGTTTTTGGTCCAATCGTCGTTTGTGCATCATATGCATCAACAAGTGATATCGCTTTTCTTGAAAGTCTCAATGTAAGAGATTCAAAAAATATGAATGATAAAGAGATCATATCGATTGCACCAAAGATTGCAAAAAAGTTAATTCACTCTTTATTAATCCTTCCACCAAGAAAATATAACGATCTTGTTGCACAAGGGTATAATTTAAATAAAATTAAGGCATTGCTTCATAATCAAGCGATCATCAAGACATCATCCAAATTAAAAACACCAGTTGCTGTGATTGTCGATCAATTTTGCACACCTCAATTATACTTTAATTATATTAAAGATGAAACCCTTATTTACAGAGACATCGATTTTCATGTGAGAGCAGAGCAAATACACTTAAGTGTTGCTGCTGCTTCTATCATCGCTAGATATGCCTTTTTAGTCAAAATGGATGAATATGGAAAAAAACTAGATGTTGAGTTGCTAAAAGGGGCTAGTAAAGATGTGGATACAATGGTTAAAGATATATATGATTCAAAAGGACTAAAAACGCTGTCTTTAGTCACTAAAATGAATTTCAAGAATGTTACGAAACAGAATCTAACGTAAGTTTATCCAAAAGTTTTTTAAATTCTTTGGGCATATCGGCAGTAAATGTCATATGCTCTTTTTTTGTCGGATGGAAAAATGTGATTTTTTGAGCATGTAAGTATTGTCCAGTTTTACCAATAACATCTTTAGGTCCATAGATTGGATCACCAACAATGGGATGATTGATATATGCCATATGAACGCGAATTTGATGAGTTCTCCCTGTTTCTAATAGACAAGTCAGTAATGTGTAGTGTTCAAAGCGATCAACGACTTTAAAATGGGTTTTTGCTGGTTTTCCTCCACTTGCTACAGTCATTTTCAATCGATTTTTGGGGTGTCTAGTAATTGGTGCATCTATAGTTCCTTCATTTTCTGTGAACTTACCATAAACTAATGCTATATATTCTCGTTTTATTTTGTGTTCTGATAAATCGTGACTTAAAGCTTGATGTGTGAAATCATTTTTTGCAACAACAAGTAATCCAGATGTATCTTTATCAATACGATGGACAATTCCAGGTCTTGCAATACCATTAATGGAGCTTAATTCATCTACTTGGTACAGTAATCCATGCACAAGTGTGGGTTCATGATAACTAGAAGCCGGATGAACTACCATACCTTGTGGTTTATTGATGACAAGCAAATCGTCATCTTCATAGACAATATCCAAATGCAAATCAACTGCTTCCAAATCCAAACTTTTGGTCTCAATTGCTTGTAATTGTATATGATCATCTAACTTCAGTGTGTGTCCAGTCTTTACTTTCAATCCATTGACGAGTACATATCCCTCTTTAATGGCATGTTGAACATAACTCCTGCTTTTTTCTTTGTAATAATGTTCCAAAAGAAAATGATCTAACCTCAATCCAACAGATTCATGATTGATCTTGATTGATACTGACATTTTGTTTCTCCTTTTTCTTTCGCTTTGGATCAAGGATGAATAAATCAATTGCGAATAAAACAATTGCAGCACTTAAAAAGATGTCTGCGAAATTATTATAAAAATTGCTTATATTTACTAAATCTAAAACTGGTGTTAAAAATGGGAAATGAAGAAAATCGATGACATAGCCAAACAATGCCCGATCAATAGCATTTCCTAATGTTCCACCTATGAATAAGGATATCGCAATGCTATATACTTTTTTTGTCTTAAAATTAACATCTAGGAAAAGATACCCAAAGATAGCAAGTGCAACAATCGTTATGAGCATAAAAAAGATTTGAGCTCCATCAAATATATTAAAAGATGCTCCTGTATTTTGATGATAACTCAGCTCAATCAATTTTGGAATCAAAACAATATTTGACTGTTGTTCGCTCAAAATTTGAGGTATATAAGCTTGTGCTAATTGTTTTGTGACTTGATCGATTAAAATTGAAAAAATGATAATGATTGATCCTATAAGCATAACATCCTCCTAAAAGACAAGTGATAACACAACAATGCCTAATATCATAAAAAATAATGCTACAATAGTACTTTCAACTAGTTGAGGTAATTTTGTGTTGATCTCATTGAGTTCTGGATGATAATTTTTCAGTAATTTATAATAGAAGAAATAATACAAATAACTCCATCCCATAATCAATAAAACCAATAAAATAGATAATAAAAATGTAAGTTTAGTATATATAAACATATTAATCATTACCAATGCTGGAATTAAAATGATTAAAATAGAAATTAACAATGCACCAAACACAGATTTAACAACAAGCTTAACTGATGTTTTTTTATCAATCAGTTTAACCAATTTCCCAAATCTTCTAAAAAAACGAAATACGGAATCAATAACCTTAGTTATACTCTTCATTGAGCCATTGCACCGCCTCTTCTAGTGTACTTACCGGAATGACTAAAAAGGGATATTCACGGTTAGGAATCTCTAATAAATGTGATGCCGGAATAAACATTATATCAACTTTATTGTAGATTGCTGTATACATTTTTTGTGAAATTCCACCAATTCTACCTACTTCTCCACTCATTTCAATCGTACCTGTCCCAGCAATTTTGACGTTACCAATGTTTATATTTACTAAACTTACATAAATACTAAGGGTTTGAATTAACCCTCCACTAGGACCACCAATGATTGTATCAAGACCAGGTAAACTAAAGCTCGGACTCGCAGAATCTATGACATAACAAGGATAGAAAATCATATATGGATCATCTTCAGTATATGTATATATGACTGTATGATATGTTACATCTTCTCCTATCGTGCGTTTAATTGCGAATTCAACTTCTGGTTCATAAGCTAAAGCTTTGAACTCTTCATGTGTAAAGTCCGAATAATTGTGACTATTAATAGCAACAATTTGATCTCCTATTTCTAAACCTTCAATATGTGAAGGTCTATAATAGACATATAATCCTTCATAATGATAGCTAATACTGACTTCAAAAATCGTTGCACTTGCTAATTCATAAGCTTGAATGATAGATGTTCTCAAGGACACCATTTTTGATAATTGCCCTTGTTGAAACTCATCTTTCATGGATAAGTCTTGATCACGCTCAGTAATAGGATAGATCAATATAGAATCGTCATCTGCTAGAATCCAAGACTGAAAAGGAGTAATCGGTGAGTAGGTATATACATAAATCGTATTAAAATTCTCGACCATATCATATCCATCAATTTCTATGGTTTCCACAACTTGATTAAGCCCACCAGGAGCAATAACTGCCATCTGTGTTGGAGAAACCAAGATGAAAAGCATGTATATATAAGGGAATATGAGAATAATTAACAGTCTTTTATATTGCTTAATTAGTTTTAACATAGCTTAATTCACCAACTTCGATTTGGCGATACTTAACTCCTGATGCATCGAGCATTTTAATTGCTGCTTTATGTTCTTTTGAATCCTTGTATTTATCTGACTCAAAAACGATTTCCTTAATTCCACTTTGAATGATGAGTTTTGTGCATTCATTGCATGGAAATAGTGTTACATAAATAGATGACCCTTTTAAATTGGTCGTCGCATTAAGTATAGCATTAGCCTCAGCATGAACAACATATGGATACTTCGTATCCACAAATTCTCCTTCACTAGCCCATGGAAAAGTTTCGTCACTGCATCCTCTTGGTAAACCATTATATCCTATACCTACTATACGTTTATCAGGGTTGATAATACAAGCTCCAACTTGAGTGCTAGGATCTTTACTTCTAAGTGATGATAATTTAGCAACACCCATGAAATATTGGTCCCAGGAAATGTAATCTTTACGCATCATTTTACCTCCTGTTTAGTTGCTAATCCCAAATTGACATGACAATAACCACCAGGATTCTTTATTAAATAATCTTGGTGATATGCTTCAGCTAAATCATAATCAAGATTTGGTTTGACTTTAGTTGCTACACGATCGTAATTTTTACCAAAATATTTTTTCATGAAATCAACAATGAGTGGTTCATCATCACTATCATTAAAGTAGATGCCACTTCTATATTGATGTCCAATATCATGACCTTGTTTGTTGATGCTAAATGGATTAATTATTCTAAAGAAATGATCTAATATCTGTTCTAATGATATGACGCTTTCTTCATAAATGACTTTACATGCTTCTGTATGCTTTGCAATACCTTGACATACCTGCTCATATGTAGGATTTTTCATGTTTCCATCCACATAGCCAACAGATGTATCAACGACACCTTTTAGTTGATTAAAATAGGCTTCGACACCCCAAAAACAACCACCAGCTAAAACAATAGTCTTCATTATTTTCCCACCTTTAATTGTAGTTCATCGAGTTGAATTTGATCAACATCGCTTGGAGCTTGCATCATCATGTCTTTTGCACTTTGAGTTTTTGGAAAAGCAACAACATCTTTGATGTTGGATGTATTTGTCATCAGCATGACGACTCTATCAAGCCCTAATGCCAATCCACCATGTGGTGGTGTTCCATACTTTAATGCGTCAACAAAGAAACCAAAGCGATGAGCAACATCTTCTTTAGTCAAACCTAAAGTATCAAACATTAATCTTTGAACTTCCTGATTATGGATACGGATTGATCCTCCACCTATTTCATAGCCATTTAAGACGATATCATAGGCTTTAGCCATAGCTTCCTTTGGATTGTTTTTTAGAACTTCAGGATCTACAGGAGCTGTAAATGGGTGGTGCTTAGCATAATATCTTTGTTCTTCCTCATTGTATTCAAGTAGGGGCCAATCAACAACCCATAAAAATTTATAAACATCATTAGGAATCAATTTAAATTCATTTGCTATAGCTATTCTTAATGCTCCTAATGCTGATGATACTCGATCAAATGAACCAGGAACTAAAAATAAGATATCACCCTGCTTGAGTCCTAATGCATCTTGTTCTGATTCACTCATGAATTTCACAATACTGCCAGAGATTATACCGTCACTGTTTTTAACATATGCAAGTGCTTCACCATGGTTCTTTTTTACTATGTCGGTCAGCGCATCAATATTTTTTCTGGTCAGATGACTTCCATTTTCAACAAGTAATCCTTTGACGAAATCTCTATCATTGAAAAAAGGAACATCAATTGTCTTGAAGAAATGAGAGTAATCCTTAATTAATAATTCATAGCGCATATCAGGTTTATCTGTACCATACTTTTCCATTGCTTCCTGATAAGACATCTGGATGAAAGGTCTTTGAACTTCGACATTAAGAACCTTTTTGAATGTGTTAACCATAACTTTTTCAACCAATTCTTGAACATCTATTTGTTCAACAAAAGATGCTTCAATATCGATTTGAGTAAATTCAGGTTGTCTATCAGCTCTTAAATCTTCATCTCTAAAACAACGGGCAACTTGAAAATACTTTTCAAAACCTGCAATCATGAAAAGTTGTTTGTAGATTTGAGGTGATTGAGGAAGGGCATAAAATGTACCTGGATATAATCTCGAAGGTACAAGGTAATCTCTAGCACCTTCAGGTGTAGATTTACCCAAAATTGGTGTTTCTAATTCATAAAACCCTTCATCAACTAATGTTTGACGAATTGCTTGAGTAATTTGATGTCTTTTAATCATAAAGTTTTGCATGACTGGTCTTCTTAAGTCCAGATATCGATATTTTAGTCTTGTATCTTCAAGAGCATCTGTATCATTAGATATAATGATTGGTGGATTTTCTGCAGAACTCAAAATAGTGAGTTCAGTAACTTCAACTTCGATATCACCAGTATTTATCCCTTTATTGATGCTTTCTCTTTTTATGACAACACCTTTAGCCTCAATGACATATTCATTTTTAATTTTTAATGCAGTTTCATAATAGGCATTTTCAGGTTTGACAACAAGTTGAGTAATTCCAAATCGGTCTCTTAAGTCAATGAACATGAGACCACCTAAATTTCTATTTTTAGCAACCCAGCCTTTTAAGTATACTTCTTGATTTAAGTGGCTGCTATTTAATTCATTATTATGATGTGTATATTTCATGTTATTTCTCCAATTTTTCTAATAAATACTTCTTGATTTTTGGTATCAATACTTCTTCTTGAATTTCAGTTTTTGTATCTTTGATAGCAACGACACCTTTTTGGTATTCTTCTTCACCTAAAATAATCAGATATTTTGCTCCAAGACGAAGTGCTTGCTTGAGTTGTCCCTTAAAGGCTTTTTGTGTGTAGTTGGTATCTGCTACCAAATTAGCTTTTCTTAATTCATATAAAATTTCAGTTGCAACAGTTCTTAATTCGTCTTTGAATACGATAACGAAAGCATCAAGTTCTCTTTCTTTTGCAAAACTCACGTTTTCAGCTTCCAAAGCCAGAAGCAATCTTTCCATACCAAAAGCAAATCCGATACCACCTAAATCAGGTCCACCAAGTTCTGAAACAAGATTTTGATATCTACCGCCACCACCAAGTACGTTTTGAGCCCCAAAACCTTCGATATCAGCCTCTATTTCAAAAACTGTATGACTATAGTAATCTAAACCACGAACGAGCTTAGGTGCGATTTCATAGCTAATTTTAGCAGCATTCAAATGATCAAGAACTTGCTTAAAATATGATCTAGATTCATGGCTTAGATAATCTTGAGGTGTTGGTGCATTCTTAACTCTAACATTCTTTTGATCTACTTTGCAATCAAGAATTCTCAGTGGGTTCTTCGTCAATCTAACTTGACAGTCATCACAAAGCTCACCAATATATGGAGTGAAATAAGTTTTTAGTGCTTCCTGGTAATTTGCTCTTGATGCTTCATCACCTAAACTATTAATTCTGACTCTAACACCTTTAAGTCCAAGTCTTTTAATAAAATCATAAGCTAAAATAATCATTTCAGCATCTAAAGCAGGATCGATTGCTCCTATTGCTTCAACACCAAATTGATAAAATTGGCGATATCTTCCTTTTTGTGGTCTTTCATAACGGAAATTTGGTCCGATATAATAAACTTTTTCAAGTTCTTGGCTTGCATACATTTTGTTTTCAACATAACTTCTAATAATACCTGCTGTTCCTTCTGGTCTTAATGTCAATTTTCTATCACTACGATCATCAAAATCATAGGTCTCTTTAGTGACCATGTCAGAAAGTTCAGTGTGACGATGAAAAACATCACTGTATTCCATGATTGGTGTACGCATTTCTTTCATATTGTACAAACACAGTATGCTTCTTATCTTTTCTTCTAAAGCTTGCCAAAGATATGATTCATTTGGTAAAACATCATAAGTTCCTTTAACTTTGTTGATTGACATGATAGTCCTCCCTAGTTAGCTCATATGTGAGCAATTCATCTTTTAAAACTTGATCTCTTTTTTCTAATATGTACATCTCGGATTTTATATACTTGAACCCATTTTTTAAAATGACCTTTTGACTGGCTACATTTTTCTTCAAATGCTTAATTCGTATCAAATCATAATCAAGATAATCAAAACCGATTTGAATTAATCGATTCAATGCCTTGGACATGATACCTTGATTCCAATAATCCTTATGGATTACAAATCCAACTTCAGCACCATTTACATTAATTATTTTACTATGAAAATCAATAGTACCTATCATTTTTGATTTTTTTAAATCAATGACTGCGTAACCTCTTGGTAATCCTTCTTTTATTCTTGGATAAAAAATGGTCTGAATTGATTTCTTAGCTTCAACGGGCATAATGAATGGACCCCAATTTAAAAATTGAGTGACTTCTGGATCTTTACCATATTCATACATGTCTTTTGCATCGGATTTTTTGATTGTTCTCAGACAATAATCATCAAAATATACCGATGGCATACGCTTATATAACTTTTTCATTTTTTGCTCCAATAAAATAAAAACATCCTTAAAATATCTAAGGACGTAATTGTATACGCGGTACCACCTTAGTTCTAGAACATTTCTAGCCCTCATTAATATGTTGTCTCAAAAGGTGTCACAATTCATGATATCTTGGCACTTTCACTATCTGCCATCGCTAATAGAAATCTATCGAATTCTTCCTTCTTCACAGACGATTCACTTACATAAACATGATAACTTAATTTGATGTTTTTGTCAATTATATTTCGATGATGATTGTCACCGGTCCATCATTGATGGATTCTATTTTCATGTGTGCACCAAACATACCTTTTTCTACATGACATGAATCTCTTAAATAATCATTAAATAAATCATATAATTTCATGGCATGATCAGGCTTTGCTGCTTCAATGAATGATGGCCGATTATTCCCTTTAGTATCACCATATAATGTAAATTGAGAAATGGATAAAATCTGACCTTTTGCTTGTTCCAGATTCAAATTCATTTTCTCATTTTCATCCTCGAATATTCTCAGTGAAATAACTTTATTTGCCATTTTCAATACAGTTTTTTCATCATCATTTTGATGAATGCCAACATAGATTAAGTATCCTTTATCAATTGATCCAACCACTTGCTGATCAACAATGACTTGAGCTTCAGTAACTCTTTGAACGATACATCTCATTTGAAATCTCTTTCTACGCTATATAGCTCACTTACTTTTCTTAAATTGACCATTAAAGATTGTAGTGACTGTGCATTATCAATTGACACCTTGATTCTAATGATGATTTCCATATTATTTGTAGTCATTGCATTTACTTCAGCAATTGAAACACTTGATGCATTAATGACTGTAACAACATCTGCTAGCATGGTGGGTCTATTACCACCAACAACTTTAATCCATGTTGGATATTTTCTTGTTATCTTATTTGACCAAAAAGCTTCAATTAATCTTGTATCTTCAAATTGACTGCAGTTTGGACAGAAAGTAGCATGTATCACAATACCACTTTGTTTGCTGACGTAACCTATGATTGAGTCACCTGGAATTGGAAGACAGCAATTAGCAAGTTTTAATTGAGGACTAGATAACCCTTCAATGACAACACCAGTTTCACTGTGTGTTGTTAATTGTCTTGTTGCTTTTTCCATCTGTCTTTGTAGCATCAAGTCCTTATCTACTTCTTGTCCTAATAACTTAGAAACAACAGTTTTTGGACTGATGATACCTTTACCTATCTCAAGATACAAGTCAGGGACAGATGTAACCATGTTCTTTTCGAAATGCTTTTTAGCAAATTGATCATCTAAGGTTTCAGTTATCTTTTGAGATGACATTTCCCTTTCAAGCATTTCTTTACCCATGATGATGATTTGATCACGGTTTTGTTTATTTAAAAAGCTCTTAATTTTATGTTTTGCGTGTGCAGATTTAGCGATTTTCATCCAGTCTTCGCTAGGACCGTATGAGTTTTTATTGATCTTTACACTTACTATATCACCTGTACTCAACGTGTGATCTAGAGTTACAATTCTATTGTTTACTAGTGCACCAACCATTTTATTGCCGATATCTGTATGGATTCGATAAGCAAAGTCGATTGGTGTTGACCCCTTAGGTAGTTCAATAACTTCACCTTTAGGAGTAAATACATAAATATTAGCATCTAAGATGTCACCTTTGATTGTACCAACAAATTCTTCTGCTCCACCATCGGTTTCATCAACATCTTCACTCATCTTTAGCAACTCGCCATACCATTTGAGTTTTTGTGCAATTTCAAATTGTTCTTTTTCTTTTGAATATGTCTTATTTTCTTTATAAGCCCAATGTGCTGCAATCCCGTATTCAGCTATTTGATCCATTTCTGATGTTCTAATTTGTACCTCAAAAAGAGTTCCGTCATCTGAAAGAACGGTGGTATGAAGGGATTGATACATGTTAGGCTTAGGAACTGCTATATAGTCTTTAAATCGTCTTGGGATAGGTGTAAAGTTTGCATGAATGATACCTAAAGCCTGATAGCAAGTTTCAATACGATCAACGATGATTCTAACTGCAAGTAAGTCGTAGATATCTTCAAAAGCACGACTATCCTTAACCATTTTTTTGTAAATACTGAAAATATTCTTAATACGACCTTTGATTTCAAAATCATGAAGATCACTCATAGTAAATAATTCAGTAATATTAGTAATGACATGATCAATAGATGCTTCTCTTTCAGTTCTTTTTGCTTGAATCATGTTGGAGACACGATAATACATCGGAGGATCAGTATATCTAAGTGAACGATCTTCCAATTCTGCTTTAATTCTGAAAATACCTAATCGATGTGCCAAAGGAGCATAAATATCTAGGGTCTCAGTCGCTATTTTATATTGTTTTTCTGGTGACATTGAATCAAGTGTTCTCACATTATGAAGTCTATCAGCAATTTTAATCAAAACAACCCTGATATCCTTTGCCATTGCAAGCAACATTTTTTGATGATTATCAGCTTGACTTGCAGTAGTTGTAAATGAAAGTTTACCAATCTTAGTGACACCATCGACTAATTGTGCAATATCTGAACCAAACATGGTTTCAACTTCTTTAAGAGTCAAAGAAGTATCTTCAACTGTATCATGAAGTAGAGCAGCTATTAATGTTGCTGGTCCAGCAGTTAATTCTGCTAGAATTTTAGCAACAGCGATAGGGTGGGTAATATATGGTTCCCCACTTTTTCTCATTTGACCTTCGTGTTTATCCCGTGCTAAAACATAAGCCTTTTCAATGAGCTTAATGTCTGAGTCTCTTTTGATATAAGAGTCAAAAGATTCAAATAGGGATTGTAACAAAGGGTCATTCATATATCCACTTCCTTAATAAGTAATTAGTGTTAATATATCATACTCTCCAAGTTTTTCTCTACCATTTAAATCTGATAGTTCAATCAAAAATGCAAGTCCAACGACTTCTCCTCCAAGTTTTTCTACCAATTGAATCGCAGCTTGGATGGTACCACCTGTAGCTAATAAGTCATCAACAATAAGGACTTTATCACCTTTTTTAACAGAATCAGCATGCATACAAAGTTCATTCTTGCCATATTCTAGCTCATAAGTAACTTTGACCTCTTCTCTTGGAAGCTTACCAGGTTTTCTTACAGGAGCAAACCCAATACCTAAATTGGTTGCTACTGGGCAACCAAAAATAAATCCTCTTGCTTCAGGACCAACGATTAATGTTGCTTTTTTTTCGACAGCGAACTTTGTAAATTGATCAGCTGCATACTTGTATGCTTTACCACTGAGCATTAAAGGTGTGATGTCTCTAAATAAAATGCCTTTTATTGGAAAATCAGGTACATCTGCTATATAATCTTTTAAATTCATTTCGTTTCCTCCAAAGTGTCTTCTGTTAGAAAAAAGACGTATCTATTATCTATACCATTTTACTCTATTTTATAGTTTTAAGCAAGTATGCTATAATGTAAACGGGTGAGATAATGAAGCCTTTAGCATATCGTATGAGACCACAAAAATTTGAAGATGTTTTTGGACAAGACCATCTGGTTGGCAAAGATGGTATTTTAGTTTCTATGCTTGAAAAAAAGAAACTATTATCGTTTATTCTATATGGTCCTCCTGGGACAGGAAAAACAACCATAGCTCAGTTGTTTGCAGCTCAATCGGGTCTTGATTACTATTTCTTTAATGCATCTACTGACAGCAAGGCAAAACTCAAAGATATTATAGATACGACTTCATATCATGATATACTGATTGTCATCGATGAAATCCATCGTATGAAAACTGATATCCAAGATTATTTATTGCCTTACATGGAAAATGGTAATGCAACGATTATTGGTCTTACGACATTAAATCCATATCAAAGTATTAACATGGCTATTCGCTCAAGATGTCATCTTTACGAAGTGAAAAATTTAGATGATGAGGCTTTAGAAAAAGCTGTATTAAATGGCATCAGAGAATTAGATGTCGATATAAAGATTGAAAAAAATGCTTTATCTGCAATCGTCAGATATTCCAATCATGAAGTAAGAACAGCGCTTAACATCCTAGAAAGCGCATCTTTAGTTTTAAATGATGGGGATACACTGACTCCTCAAATCATTTATAGAATTGCTGGGAAAATCAATCATGATTTAGATGATCATGAAGATCATTTTTATGATTTATTGAGTGCGCTTCAAAAATCAATTAGAGGATCTGATGTGGATGCTTCAATCCATTACCTAGCGCGTTTGATTACTTTAGGAGATCTTCAAGCCATTATTAGAAGGCTTATAGTTATAGCCTACGAGGATATAGGATTAGCAAACCCTCTCATGGGAGGAAAAGTACTGAATGCTTGTGATAGTGCAATCAAAGTTGGTTTGCCAGAAGCTAGAATCATATTATCAGCTATAGTGATTGATATGGCAATATCACCAAAATCTAATACTGCTGTTGTTGCAATTGATGATGCACTTCATGATTATGAAGAAAATGATTCAGGTTCTGTTCCTGATCATGCAAGCAACAGAAAGATCAAGCTCAATCCTGATATATATCACTATCCACATAATGATCCTGATAGTGTCAATGATCAGTCCTATTTACCAGATAAGATCAAGTATAAAACCTATTATCATCCAAAGACAGAATCAAGTTATGAAAAGGCATTATCTGATCGTCTCAAAATGCTTGATAAAATTAAACATAAAAAAAGATAAAAATAAAAAAGGTGAACTGACTTATTTCTAAGTCGTTAATCACCTTTTTTTAATTCCTTGCGCATATTAGCCCAAGTCTTAACACATCTAAATCCTTCGGTTTCGTATATATGTCTCGCTTTATTATTCTCACCAGTGAAAATGCTCATATATTGTGCACCTATTTTTTTAAATGCCATACATAATGATGCAAATAACACAGATCCAGCACCTAATCCTCTTAAAGAAGAATGAACACCAATACCAGCAAAGTTACCTCTTCCGCTCTTTTGAACTGTCAGTGGCCCAGCAAAGCCGTATATTAACCCATTCTTTTCAACAATCAAGACATCATGCTTCAGCTTTTCATCTTGATTATTTTGAGTGATCTCTTTTCTCCAATGATCATTTTTTAAATCATCAAAAAGTGCTTCAAATCCTGAATGGATATTTGACTGATATAGTCTAATCTCAACGCTCAAAGCTTTAAGTTTGTTTCTTTTTTCTTCAATATCTGGACTGAATTGATAATCTTTTAATTTCATATAGTAAGCATTTTGGATAGCAAAATCAAAATAGGAGTTTTTCTGCAACAACTTATAATATGAACTATTGATCTCTACTCCAGGTACATTGGGATGGTCACTTGATAAAGTGCCTGGAATAAACCATTCAAGATGAACAGGATTGAAAAAAGATATGTCAATTCTTTTTATTTGTTCATTTTTGATGAATTCATTTTCCATGAGTTCTAGCAATTTAGTTCCTATATGCTGTCTTCTACTAAGTATATTGACTAAAATGCAAGTTAAATATGCCACATTTGTATTTTTAACATAGGTACCACTAGCAAATCCTATGATGTCATTTTTATCATATGCAATAAAGGAAATGATATCATAGTCATTTGTGCATGTGAAGAACTTGGATTCAATTTCCTTTTCTTCCATTTCTTTAAAAAGACTGTCTTTATGCTGATTCCAAAAACGATTTAAAGCTAATAAATCTTTATAAAGCATTTTTCTATAGTTCATCGTCTCACCTATAAACTTATTTTATCAAATCATAAACAAAAAGGTGTAGTATAATCTATCACCTTTTGATTTTCTTATCCTTCTGTTGATATGATGACTGGAATTGTTATTGGACTTCTTCTAGTCTCTTGATATATAAAACGATTGACTTCATTTCTAACATCTCTTTTATATTCATTCCAGTTGATATATTTACCTTCTAAATGTTTCTTGCTGACTTCTAAGAACATCGTTCTTACTTTTTCTAACAATTCTTCAGATTCTTGAATGTAGACAAATCCACGGGTTACAATTTGCACTTCACCTAAAATAGTCTTAGTTTTAGGACTGACATGAGCAACAATCAATAGCGCACCATCTTCAGCAAGTAATTCTCTATCTTTCATAACAAAGTCATTAACATCGCCAACTGCTGTACCATCTATCAGGATTTCTCCAATACTAATATCATTTCTTGATACATAAGCTTCCTTATCTTTGATGGTTAAAACATCACCATTATCTAATATAAAGACATTTTCTGGGTCATAACCAATGGCCATAGCTAATTTTTTAACACCATATTGATGTCTAAACTCACCAATTGTAGGAATGATATATTTAGGTTTAAGCAAATTCATCATCATTTTAAGCTCTTCAGCTGTTGCATGCGCAGATGTAAGCAATCTTTTATTGATCATCTGAACTTGGGCATCACTACGATATAGAGTATCTAATGTTCTAGCTGCCATTTTTTCAGTACCTGGAACAGGAGGTGTCATCAATATGACTGTATCTGCTTCAGTAATATGAATTAATCTATCTGTTTTTTTACACATTCTTTGTAGCATAAAGAATGGTTCATGTCTATTTCCGGTTACTAATGCTACAATATCATGATCGTCATTCTTATTTTTCTCGTCAATGTATCTTAAATTAACAAGTGATTCCTTGGGAATATTCAAATAACCATCCTCAATTGCTATATCAACGATGCGTTGTGCGCGTCTACCAATAATTGCAATTCGTTTATGATGAGACAAAGAAATGTCTATGATTCGCTGTATTTTTTGTAAATCCGATGAAAATAACGAAACAATAATTCTACCATCGGCATTGGTATATACACTATTGAGTTTGTGCATGAGTGTATCATTAACCCCACCAGTGAGTTCTAAGGTTGAGCCTAATGATTCTGTGAGTAAAGCTAAAACATTTTTTTCAGCCAATTCATTAATCTTTCTGAAATCTGTTTGATACTTGAGGTCTCCACTTTGATCAAACGTAAAATCACTGGTATAAACAATTGAACCATCTAGAGTATGGACAGCAATACCAACTGACTCAGGTATAGAATGTGTTGTGCTAAAAAAAGTTACTCTAACATTACCAAACTTGATGATGCTATTTTGAGAAATCGTATTCAATGTCAGATCTTCAAGATTATAATCTTCATCTTTTAACATATCCATTACGACTTGCATCGTAAAATTAGTTGCATAAACAGGGACATTTAAATCCTTAAGTATATGAGGTAAAGCACTGATATGATCTTCGTGTGCATGTGACAGGAAAATACCACGAATGCGGTCCTTTGCACGTATTAAAATTCTATAATCGGGAATGATTTCATCAACCCCATAAAGCTCTGAACTTGGATATTTTATACCAGCATCAAGGATGAATAGTTGTTTGTCTACTTCAATAACATACATATTCTTCCCATTTTCACCTAATCCGCCCAAAGCAAAAAAACGAATTTCACTCAAACTATCACTTCCCTTAGCAACGTTTTTAACTACTGATATTATACCATGTTTTTAGAATATAACAATGATTTTGTTCTGGATATATGTTATCATGTATATAGGTGAATAATGTATGATAAATTATCCAATAAAACGCAAATCACAGGTGAAAACAACGAGTTATGCCAACCTTGGTATGACTCTAGAATCAGACATTGAGGCAACTAATGCCTATTATTTAAATATGGGCATTGCTGTCATTCACAAAAAACCTACACCTATTCAGGTGGTAAACGTCAGTTATCCAGCAAGAAATAAAGCAAAAATCACTGAAGCTTATTATAAAACACCTTCTACAACAGACTTTAATGGTGTCTATAAAGGTAAGTACATTGATTTTGATGCCAAAGAAACAAATTCGACAACTTCCATGCCTTTAAAGAATGTGCATGAACATCAAATAGATCATTTAAAAAACGTACACAAGCAAGGTGGTATTGCTTTTTTAATCGTACACTTTAAGAAATATAATCAATACTTTTTACTTCCTGCAGATGTTTTATTCTCTTTTTGGGATATTCAATATGATAAAGAAAAAGGGAGAAAATCAATCCCTTATTCAGCATTTAAAGAAAAAGCATTTCTTATCCCATTTGGCTTTCAGCCAAGACTTGATTACATTAAAGTCATCGATCAATTTCTTTCCAACAGATTTTGAGATAAAACCTGAAGTCGCTTAAAAATCAATAAACCAATTAATATAACAGATAATCCAGTTGTAAATATATAAATGAAATTATAACCAAAACTATATAACCATAAATTTTCACCAACAAATGAGAATATTCTTGTTGCTAAGTTTTGTGTCTCATTTCCTAATGCAACTTCAGATGCAGCGTATCTTATGCTGCTTCCCCATAAGATGACACCACTAAGAGTGCTAGATATCAATCGGATGATACTAACTGATATGACAGCTATCATAAATGTCTTTTTACTTTTCAATCCATCCTTAAATAAACCTGATAACCCAAATGACATAAAAGGAATAACATAATCAAGTAAAACTAATAAACCAATCATCCAAAATGTCCATGGTATACCTGTCCAAGTCTCTAATGTAATTCTTAATGTCTCTAGATAAATAATATAATCAATTCCAAAATTGTAAATTGCAAAAATTAGAGTTGAGATCAATCCATACTTGAATCCGATTAAAAGTCCTATTAAAATTAAGGGCAACATCGAAATCCCAAAAAATTTTCCACCAAATGGCATACTAAGATTTAATCCTGGTATTGCATTCGTCAGAACATCCAAAATAATTGCTACTGCTAAAAGATTGACTGCTATTAGCATTTTGAGTGTTTCTTTCTTTAATTTCATTTCTTCTCTCCTTAGAAAAATAAAAAATTTCTATGGATAACCAAGAAATTGATAGTAAATGACAATAAATTATGTCGACTATCCCTCCGCTGGTATGATCCAGATCAGGTTCGCGGGTCGACTTTCGTCCTCTCAGCATTTAAGCTCCCCGTAGTGATCACTCATATCATACCATCAAATATGATATTATTCAATCATAACAGACTAGAAAAGAGGTTTTAATTATGCCTGATCAATTAGCACTAGCATTCATAGTCATCGCATTTCTTATTTTTCTTATTGTTGGACTCAATTTCAAAATTGCTAGAGAACATGAAGCACATGTCGTTGAACGAATTGGTCAATTCTATAAAATAGTCAAAGGTCCAGGAATATTTTTTAATATCCCTTTATTAGATAGAGTGGTTCAAGTTGTTCCACTAAAACCACTAGAAAAAAATATCAAATTAGAGAATCACGAAACAGGCGTAGCACATAATCTACATTTAAGATATCAGATAAAAGATATCAAATTATTTGTCTATTCGACACTAGATGCAGAAAAATCTTTAAAAGATTACATTAGCAACAATCTTTCTATAGAAAATCAATTCACAAAGACTGATGAAAATTTGATTCAAGATTATGCAGAAATACTTGGTATAGAAATACTTGAGATGCTTTATAAATAACATAAAATAATTTATTGTAATTTCTCTTGCATTATCAATAATTTAGTGTATAATAGTAAGTGAAGGAGTGATTGCAATGGAAATAACTTGGTTTAACGAAAAACCAAAAGACTGTATTGTTACTTTAGCAGCTGGAAATTTAACTCTAAATAAACCAGCAACACTTTATTTTGAGAATGCATACAGTGTCATGCTTGGTTTTGATAGAGCTAAAAAACTTATTGTAGTGAAACCACTCAATAAAGCAGATGCGATTCGTCATGATATTCCTGAAAATCAGAAATACCGAATCACTGTGCGCTCGTCATACAGCAGAGTCACTAATAAGGCATTCATGGAAGAAATCAGTAATTTTGCCAATTTGAATCTCGAATTTGAGACACATAAATACAAAGCAAATTGGAATAGTAAAGATCAACTCTTAATTGTTGATATGAAGGAGGAATTGTAATATGGAAGAGTGGATGTTATGGTTGTGGTTAGGTATCTTTGTTGTTGCCTTAATGGTTGAATTTGGTACGGCTAATATGGTTAGTATTTGGTTTGCTTTGGCGGCAATTCCTAGTTTCATCTTAGCTCTTTTTAATGCGAATATCATTTTGCAAATCGTATTGTTCGTTGTTATTTCCATATTGCTACTTGTAGTAACAAGACCACTAGCAATAAAATACTTCAAAACTAATGAGATTAAAACAAATGTTGATTTGTTTATGGGCTCTTCTGGTGTATGTATCTCAGATATAGAACCCAGTTCTATTGGACGAGTCAAGGTCCGTAATCAAGAATGGTCTGCTATTTCAAGCGAATCAATTCATATTGGTGAAAATGTTCGTGTTTTAGATGTTGAAGGCGCTAAATTAATTGTAGAAAAAATAGATTAAAGAAAAGGAGAATTAAAAATGAATGTATTAGATAGTTTACTAGCACCAGTAGCACTTAGTGTTGGTGGCATCGTAGGTATTATCTTCGGTGTAATTGTATTTGTAGTTGTTGTTTCTAGTTTTAGATTAGTAACTCAAACAAAGAAAGTCATTGTTGAACGTCTTGGTGGTTATTATACTACTTGGGGTGTTGGACTTCACTGGTTAGTTCCAATTCTTGATCGTCAAGTTAAAACAGTATCTTTAAAAGAACAAGTTAAGGACTTTGATCCTCAACCAGTTATTACAAGAGATAATGTTACAATGCAAATAGATACTGTTGTGTTCTTTGCTATTACAGATCCAAAAGCTTATACTTATGGAACAGAAAATCCAATGATGGCAATTGAAAACATCTCAGCTACCACATTGCGTAATATTATTGGGGATTTAGATTTAGACCAAACACTTACTTCAAGAGATTTAATTAATACAAAGATGAGAGTTATTCTTGATGAAGCTACTGACCCATGGGGTATTAAAGTTAACCGTGTTGAAGTTAAGAACATTGTTCCACCTAAAGATATCCGTGATTCCATGGAAAAACAAATGCGTGCAGAACGTGAAAAACGTCAAACAATTTTGATTGCTGAAGGTGAAAAACGTTCTAAGATTCTAGAAGCTGAAGGTGAAGCTGAAGCTGTTCTATTAAGAGCTGAAGCAAACAAGCAACAAACCATCTTAAAAGCTGAAGGGGAAGCATCTGCAATCTTTAAGATTAAGGAAGCTGAAGCACTTGGTATTAAACTGATTAAAGATGCAGGTGCTGATCAAGCTGTTCTGACATTAAAATCACTTGAAGCATTGGCACTTGTTGCTAATGGTCAAGCTACGAAGATTGTTGTTCCAACAAATATTACAGACATCGCATCAACAGTTTTAATGGCTGCTGAAATTGCAAAAGAAGGAAAAGCAACTAAATAAAATGTAAAGGCTTAGTTAACCTAAGCCTTTTTCTTTAAAAAAAAGACAACTTATTTGTTGTCTTTATCTTTATTAAAGATAATAAGAGGAACTTCCATCTCTTCTTTTGTCAAACCTGCATGATGACCAAGAAATCTTGAATGTTCTTTGAAATTAAACATTTTATTCCCAATTGAGATAGCAACAAAGTCACCTAAGAAATCATCTAACAGTGGATGTTTTATGCCATATCCGAGTAATCTTGAATCAAGTAATTCATCTTTCGAATATAGTTGAAATTCTTTCCCATACTTTTCGTTGAATGTTTTTTTGAACTTCTTTTTCATCAAGGCTTTTACAAAAAAATTAGTTGCTCTGGGTTCCATCGAAGGTTTTCTTCGTAACAACCTCATCATTTTTTGATCATCAAATAGATCAATACCAACGACATTTGTCAAGCCATGGTCTGCAATCATTATGATAACTGTATCATGATCTACTTCTTTTGCTAATCGATCTGCTTGAACATTTAACGATTTTAAGATACCTTTTACTTCATCAGACTCTGTTCCAAAATCATGTTGAATGAAATCTGGTTGTGTCCAATAGACATAACTAAAATTTCTTTCATCATTTTTTGATATCTCGATAGCTTGATCGACTTGCTTTTCAAAACTTTCAAATCCATTGAGTCTAAAATTAGGGAATAACTCATATGTGTTGACATTTGGACTATGCATTCGAATTTGTTCATATATGGTTGGATAACTTAAATATTTGTCTCGAAGTATTTCATCGAATTTTCTTGATGAATCATAAAAGTCTTGATTCAAAAATACAATTTGATTTGTCTTTTCTTTTTTAAAATACTGAACCCACCCTAAATATCCACTACAAAAAGGAGGCAACCCTGATAATACCGCATTGGTTGCAGCAACTGTTGTTGGTGGAAATACAGAGGTTATCGTTTTCTTAATATTTTTTCTTAAAAAATCATCCTTATCCAAGTACCTGTTGATAATATTGACACCCATTCCATCAAGTAAAACTAGAATTAGATGTTTTGGATTCTTATCCAAGACTTTTTTTAATTCTTTGATTGACGGATAAATCGATGGTGCATGATAACTTTTTAAAATGGTTGCTGTCACATTTAAGATTGAATTTTCATAATTAGGATGCAAGATCATATCTTCTTTTATACTCAAAACTGTAATCATAAATTGAGTATAGCTTCCTTTCTTTCTATTGTTATTATATTTTTTAAGCAGTGCACTTCCTCAATAATTTTACCATATGTTCATTATTTAAGGAATTCTACTAAATTTAAATAATCAATAGTCAAAAACTTCTATTTCTACAATAAGTTACTCCAAGCTTTTCAATCCCGGAGTTTTAATATTAAGAAATGAAAGTGTATGGTCATCATTTGCATAAACAGACATTTTCGTGTTAGGTGGACATAAAACAACATCATTCTCATTTACTTCGACAATCTCATCACCAATTTTTATACTTCCATGACCTTTAAGGATGAAAAATGTCACATCAAATGGAAAACTGTGTTCTGGAATCATTTGTCCTTTTTCCAAAAACAATTCTTTCATGGTAGCATGTTTGTGATCAACAAGTGTTCTCGCAAGAATATTGTATTTGTTACAACTTTGAGGTAAATCATAAAGATTTTTTTTAATCATATTTTCTCACTTTCTTATATAATGAAAAACTAAATTCATTATATCAATCTTTTTTTGTATCCAGATTCATGATATTTGAGTACCTTGATATTCCTGAATAAATTAAATAAGAATTTTGAAGACGATCTCCATCATGAAACAGAATACTGTTTTATTATAAATTTGTCAGCTGAAAAGGTAAAACTTCATAGATGCATGTCGTGCAATTTTTTTCATCATTTGCTTTTGTTTTGATTGATGAGTGTGATGGTTAACCGATCATATTCAATCAATCCTTCCTCATTCATTTTTTTAAGTTCTCTTGACAAACTTGTTCTTTCCACTCCGAATTGTTTTGATAAATAAGTTTTTGAAGACTTCAATCTCACTTGATTAGATTGAGTGAAGTGACTTTCGGTTTCCAGGTACTTTAATATTTTTTGTCTGAGTGACGTACGATATTGATGTTTGATATGTCTTCCAAGAAAAATGCTGTTATCACTGATCAAATTGATGAAGCGTTCTCTGAAAGAGGCAAAATTCAAAAGAGATTCAATCACGTGTTTGGGTATTCTATAAATGAGTGTATCAACATCTGCAACAACACTTAACATATATTTGTTTTCAGATGAAAACAGCATGTTCATCCCAATGTAACTTTTCTTGTCATAGTCTCGAATAACCAGAGTATTGCCCATATCATCTATTTGTTCAACATGAATTTTACCACTGACAATCAATTCTAAGAAAATACATTCATCTTGTTCAAAATGGAGAATCTCCCCCTTTCGAACAGAAAGCAATTGTGATTCTTTATCTATTTCCCCATATTTATTGATATTCAATTTAGAAAACAAGTCATATTCATAAAGATTAATTTTCATTTCTTCACCTAGTGTTACCTATGTAACAGTATACCATATGAAATGATGATATAATAATGAAAAATATTTGTCTTGGAGGTTCATCATGTTGACGTTGCCTTTGATTTTGTTATTATTTTTAGTTGTTTGGAAATTTAAAAGCATATTTCAAAAATATAGTATCGTTTTGTATGTTTCTTTTACAATCATTTCCATTGTTTCAGTTTTCTTCATCAACGTTTCGATTTTTCTACCATTTAAAATGGGATATCTTGGTTTAGCTTTCATTTATGTTGTAATGCTCGTTGGTGCCTTACCAAAAAAGAGCAAGCAAACTAAAGAAAACCCAATAAGAAGAGATTATTCAATCCTAGGGTTTATCACGATAACACCTCATGCCCTGTATTATATACTTCAGAATGCTTCAGGTGAACAAAATCCTATTATCTTTGGTGTGATTGCTTATGTTGTTATGATTCCTTTATTCATTACATCTTTTAGAACAGTTAGACATAAGATGAAAGAGAGTAATTGGAAGAAACTTCAAAAACTTGCCTATGTTGTATATATTTCACTCTTTATTCATTTAATCATGAATTCATCAGGAATTAATTTGATATTATATGTTGTTCTATTTTCTTTCTATTTTGTTTTAAAGATCCTTGACATATATAAAAAAACAAGAGTTAAGATTTCTTTCAATCAAGAGTTACCATCATAAATCTCATTGAGTATCTAACAAAAAGACAGAAAATTTTCTGTCTTTTTGTTATACCAAATATGATGGCTTCTTTAATAATCAATGTGTAACTAATCAAATTTATTAGTTAATATACTAAGTTGACTCATTTTGTTCTTAATAGTACCTTCGATAATCATCATATATGTAATGCTTCTTGCATCAAGACAAGTTCCACAAAGATAGACAGAACCATTCTTTTTGATGATAGCTTTAATCATTCTTTTATGAATTTTTAAATCATTATAGCTACATGAATCATAATACACTTTCCCACCTTTATTTGATGGTTTGCTTTATCAAAACAATTTTCTTTTCTTCTTTACCTATTGTTATCGCATCCAAAATCAATTGCTTAGCTTCATCAATACCTTTATCTCTTACATAAAGTGTTGCGATTGGTTCACCCTTCTTAACAAAGGATCCAATTTTCTTATGCAAGTCTAGACCAACATCGAGATATACCTCATCATCTTTGGTTTCTCTTCCTGCACCTAATCTCATAGCTGCTTTGCCAATATCTAATGCATTGATATCCATCACAAATCCTTCTTTTTCAGATAAGATTTCAACAGTTTTCTTTGATAGTAATAAACCTGGATCAAGCAAACTATTTACATCTCCTCCTTGAGCTTCTACAAGTTCAAGAAATTTCTGATAAGCCATACCATTTTGAAGAGCTTCTTGTAGTTGAATCTTTGCAACTTCGAAATCACTTTCTATTTGTGCATCTAGCAATAGATGTGCTCCAATTTCAACAGTGACTTCTACTAAATCTTTGGGACCTTGTCCATTCAAGGTTTCTATCGCTTCATATACTTCTAGTGCATTTCCAATCTTGTGTCCAAGAGGTTCATCCATACCTGTCAATAAGGCAGTCATCTTTTTCCCAGCTAATTTTCCAATACCTACCATAAGCTGAGCAAGTTTCACAGCATCCTCTTCAGTTTTCATGAATGCTCCATGACCAACCTTAACGTCTAAAACAATGGCATCAGCACCACTTGCTAGTTTCTTTGACATAATACTCGAAGCTATCAATGGGATCGTGTCTACAGTCGCTGTGACATCTCTTAGTGCATATAACTTTTTATCTGCAGGTGCAACATCTCCACTTTGACCTACAATTGAAATGCCAATCTTATTCACTTGGCTAATAAAGTCTTTAACTGGAATGACAACCTTGAATCCCGGTATGCTCTCTAGTTTATCAATCGTACCTCCAGTATGACCAAGACCTCTTCCGCTCATCTTAGCAAATTTAACTCCTAAACTAGCTAATAATGGACCTAAAACTAGTGTGACTTTATCACCAACACCACCAGTTGAGTGCTTATCTACTTTGATTCCAGGAATATCTGATAAATCAATGGAATCACCTGAATCTCTCATGGCTAATGCTAAATATGTTGATTCCTCATCATTCATATTCTGAAAATAAATAGCCATCAATAAAGCACTGATCTGATAATCAGGAATTTTACCTTCAGTATAGCCTTTAATAAAAAAATCAATTTCGTTTTTAGTTAATACTTTGCCATCTCTTTTTTTGGCGATTATATCTACAATGTGCATCGTCTCGCCTCCTTGTTAATATTTTATCATATTTCTAGCTCATTATGTTATAATGAGAAAGGTGAAATGAGGGATATGATGATTATAGCAATGGTAAGGCATGGGCAAACAGACTACAATGCTAATGGTATTGTGCAAGGTAGAGTCAATATACCTTTAAATGAAGTTGGTAAAAAGCAATCAATTGAACTTGCAAATATTTTTTCAAAACAACAAAATAAATTTGATGTTATTGTTTCATCACCTTTATCAAGAGCTTTAGAAACTGCATATATTATTTCAAAAAAATTAGGCTATACACAACCTATTCGTGTTGAACATCAATTCGTCGAACGTGATTTCTTCCATTTAGATGAGCTTCCTGTTGGTGATGCTATGCCACTTGTTAGACAAAAAAATTATACCTATGAAGGTTATGAAAATGACCAGTTACTCATAAATAGGGTTGTCAAGGCAACTCTTAAATTAGCTAAGATCTATACTGATAAGCAAATTTTATTAATTACCCATTCACATGTGATTAAAGCTTTAAGAGTATATGTTGATCCAACAAAGTATGCGTTTACTGATATTGTCAATAATACAGATATTATATATTTTGAAATCAATAAAAATCTAATCAATATATCAAAATAAAAAAGGCTATCATTTCATATCAGCCTTTTTTCTTTCAATATTTAATGGCAGAAGCACATTCCATCTTTGATGTTCATCTCTTTTCTTAAAGATGACACTATAGATTGGTGCCAAAAGAGCACATACAAACCCAGCAGCAAATCCATTGTTATAAAGATCAAAACCTCCTTGAAAGTTTAAGGCAAGAGGTGTAATCATTAAATGAATAAATCCTGCAAGGATACCTGCAACGATGCCAAACTGACCAGCAATCGGAGCAAGTCCTGTAACAAATATCACTGATAATGATGATCCAATTGTCCACTCTAAAGGAGTTAATTCTATCGCTAAAATTGCCCCAATAATGACTGGGATGGAATTCAAAGGATGCTTTCCAAAGGCTGAAAATCCAATAACCGTAAGAATTGCTCCCATAACAGGACCATTAATTTGTATACCCATAACATAAATTAAAATAGAAATGATTAGTCCCATAAATCCAAGGTTCAATAAAGTAACATCTTTTCCATAAGAAAGTGTAAAATCTGTCATTAATTTTCCTGAAGATTTAAAAATTGATGTATAATTTCTTAAAACATTTTTGTTTTCAACAAAAGCAAACATGATGAATAATGTAGAAATGATAATAACAGTCAAATACAACTCAAAATGATATGAATTATTTAATTCTGAACTTCTGATAATATCGACACCAAAAGATCCTAAGACACCTGTCAGTATCATCGATATAACACCCATAGAAAACCCTGTATTATATAGGTTATAACCTTGATGGAATTTCATTGAAAATACATTAAATGCCGGTAAAATAAATCCTACAATAATACCAACACTAATGCCAAAGATTAATCCATACACAAGTTGAAAACCTGCACCAAATATTAAGAAACTTGTGATTGGAGAGATACCTGAAGAAAGTAAAAAGACCAACACATGATCTTTGCAAGGGGTTCTGGTAGCTTTACAATATAAAAAGATACCAAGATATACAGGAAGTGCATTATAAAGATTTTTGCCAAAAAATGCAAAACCAGCAATAGTGAGCATACAGGCGAAAATGGCACCATTCATTTTAACTCTCAATGCTTTAAGAATGAGTAGATTCAAGCCCGTCGTTAAAAGAACATTAATGATTGTTGCTGATAATCCACCTATATAAAGATAATCCGATAACAAAACTGATGAGCTTGTTAAAATACGCTGATAATTACTGAATATATCTGAAATAGGTTCAAGTGAAAAAGCAATGAGAAAACCAACAATAAATAATACGAGAAAACCAAATTTTTGAATGATTTTTTGCAGTTTTAGTGTCATGGTTCATGTCCTTTCAAAATGATAGTAAATTTTGGAAGAGATATAAAGAATGGCAGAGCTGTAAAATTCATTTGATTTTACTTAATTATACATGAAAAGATATCATTTTTCATGTTTTTTTGTGGATATTTACTGATTTAGAATGCTAAAGAGATAAAATAATCACAAAAAAAAAAAAAATCAGACTTTAAAAAGTCTGGATGGTTCAATTGTTTAGATTTAATTACTTATCAAATAAATGATCATTGATAACATGAAATATTCGATCAGCTATTTCTGCAGTTTGTAGATGTTTAATATCTTCATAATGAATCACAGGATGAATAACCACTTTGACATGCGTAGATCTAAAAGGAGCTCTATATTTAATATTTGTCGTATTTTGTAAACTGATAGGTAACATATCAGCACCAGCCTTCATGGCTACTCGATATGCACCTGCTCTCATAGCTACCATTTTCTCAGCATTACGATCTTTGATACCACCCTCTGGAAATATCAACATCCCCATGCCTTCTTTGACAACTTTGATTGCATCCACCATCGCTCTTGCTGTATTTCTATCACTTGATCGATCAATAGGAAAAGCACCTAAATATTTTAACCATAAGCCAATTAATGGGAGTTTATATACACTCATTTTAGGTGTAACAGTCATTGGAAAATTAACAACATCCATAATAATAAATGGATCTGCATACGACTTATGATTAGCATAAATCGTTAACTTGCCATCTTTAGGAACATTTTCAAGCCCTTGAACACTTATTTTTAATCTCATAACAAAGTGATTCATAAAAGCCGCCATACTTCTTGTGACGTAAACCTTATAGGGATTATTAACCTTTGTATATTTCATAATTGGCAAATTGATATAAAGGAATAAAACTGTGCTGAAAAGTCCGATGATATAAGATAAAATCATCCAAACTGGAATGAGATAATAATTGCCAACTAAAATTGTTAGAAAATATGTGCTTGATAACCATACGAGTGTAAAAATAATTGAAATCATTATGATTTCCTTTCATAGACAGCAAAAATCAAGCCATCTTCGATATTTTTTTCAATCAGTTTAAATGCATTCAAATCAAACTTAGGAAAATAAACATTTCCATTGTGAGTTTTTAGTACATATGTAATATAGAGTCTTTGTGCATAGGGTAAAGACAATTGGTAAATTGTTTTTCCACCAATAATCATAATATCCTCATCTGTGGTTTTAAGGAAATGAAACAGATCCTTCACAAGAAGACCATCTGGGTAAACTTTATCTTCAATATTAGCTATATAAACTTTTTTAAATGGTAAAGGCTTACTGACATAATATGTCTTAAGTGATTGATAGGTCATATCACCCATAAGAACAGCACAGTCTTTTGTGTGCCTTTTAAAATATGCTAAATCCTTAGGATAATGCCAAGGTAGCATATTGTCTTTACCAATTAACCAGTTTTCATCCATCGCCCATATCATTGAAATCATACTGCCACCTTACCTTTAATTCCAGCATGGGGATTATAATTGATTAACTCAAAATCTTCAAATTTAAAATCAAATAAAGAAATCACATGAGGATTGATTTTCATCGTTGGTTTTTGTCTAACTTCTCTTGATAATTGAAGATTAATCTGATCAAAATGATTTTGATAAATGTGTGCGTCTCCTAAAGTGTGAATAAATTCACCTACTTCAAGATTTGAAACTTGAGCAACCATCATGAGAAGTAATGCATAAGATGCTATGTTGAATGGGACACCTAAAAAGATATCAGCACTTCTTTGATAGAGTTGTAAAGACAGCTTTTGATCTCTTACATAAAATTGAATGAGTGTATGACATGGTGGTAATGCCATATCTTTGATCTCGGCAGGATTCCATGCACTCAATATCATGCGTCTTGAATCAGGATTGTTTTTGATTTCATCTAAAATATATTGAAGCTGATCAACACCATTAAAATTACGCCATTGAGCTCCATAAACTGGGCCAAGCTCACCATATTTTTGAGAAAATTCAGGATCGCTTTTTATCTTTTGAACATACTCCTCCATGGTTTCACCATGGAAATCTGAGCTATTTTTAAATGTCTGATAAGGCCAATCATTCCATATTTTAACATCATGATCAACAAGATACTTGATGTTGGTATCACCCTTGATAAACCATAGCAACTCATGAATGATTGATTTTAGGTGTACTTTTTTAGTCGTCAAAAGAGGAAAACCTTCACCTAAATCAAAGCGCATTTGATATCCAAAAACACTTTTGGTTCCGGTTCCAGTTCTATCCATTTTAAAACTGCCATTTTCCATGACATGACGACATAAATCAAGATAAGGTTTCATGGTTGCCTCCAAATTCTATTTTGCTAATTCGTAAAGTGCCTCTGTATAAATGGCTGTTGCCAACAGCAAATCTTCAATGTTAATAAATTCATTTTTTTGATGAATGAATGTTGGTTTATCTAAAAAATGTGGACCGAACGCAACACAATTAGGCATTGCTCTAGCAAAGGTTCCTCCACCTATATTGATGGGTTTTGCATTGACATCATTGGTGTGTTTTTTATATACATCCATAAGTGTTTTCACAAGTGGTGAATTTGGATCTTTATAAAGCAGTTTTTGATGTGAATCAACTTTAACAGTTGTATGAAACTCTGCAAACTGTTTGGTAAGCTTAGCAACGACTTCATCAAAGACAACACCATTAGGATATCTTAAATTCAAACTAATGGTATATTGACCATTTTCAGATTTAATGACACCAAAATTATTCGTTAGATATCCCATTTCTTCATCATGATAAGCAACATCTAATTTTGTCCCGTGAATATCATGGATCAAGAATTTTTCTACAAGTTTGACTACTGGAGATTTAATACCTTGCTCTATTAAGAACTCAAATAATCGATCGATAGCATTTTCGCCAAAAGCAGGGGTTGATCCATGTGCACTCTTGCCAACAACACGGATAATGACTTGATTATTTTCTATTGAAGCACTACCCACATAATTCTTTTCTTTTAAGAATTTAGTGAATAAAGCAACAAAATCCTTTGTAGGGTTTAACTTTGCTGATGCATAATCTGGTACCATATTATCTCTAAATCCACCATCAACAGAAATTAGCACATCAGAATCAAGTTTTCCAGTCACTAAAATTCTAGAAATACCTTTTTCAGCATATATTAAAGGGAAATCTGCATCAGGGATGAACCCTGAAACTGGAGCTTCTGGGTAAACACTAAAATAATGTCTTACACCTCTCCATGCAGTTTCTTCATCAGTACCAAGTATAAGTTTAACCCTCTTAGAAAGAGGAACTTTTAGTTCTTTTAAAATCTTTAAAGCATAATATGCAGCAATTGTAGGTCCTTTATCATCTTCAGTGCCACGTCCATACATGTTTCCATCATGAATTTCAGCACCATATGGAGCATAAGTCCAATCATTACCCGCTGGAACAACATCTAAATGCCCTATGGTACCAACAAATTCTTTTTGGTTTCCATATTCAATGTGACCTGCATAACCATCTAAATTAACAACTTCAAAACCATCTCTTTGCCCAATAGCAAGCATTGTATCCAAAGCTTCTTTGATTCCAAGACCAAATGGTGCATGCTTACGATTTGGATCAAATGTGGTCAATTCTGAGTTTATCTTAATAATCTTTGTTAAATCAGCAATCAATTGATCTTTTCTTTTAAATACTTCTTCTTTAAAATTAATAGACATAGTTATCATCTCCTCTTTACATTGTAGCATAAATCATAAAGGGAATAAAGTAACTGATTTTTAAATTTTATTTATAAATAAAAAAAATGTACAAGACTTAGTCCTGTACACTTACTGTGATATTTCCAGTACTTACTCTTACTTTGAGTAATATAGTTCCTGTTGATGTTGAATGCTTGGTTCCTTGATCATCGCCGTTAACTAAAATATTACCTACAGAAGTATCTAAATCATATCGAAGATCCATATGTGTTGCACTTGTAAATCTAACGCTTCCAGTACTTGAAGATAAATCAAAGCCCGTAGCCACACTATCTGTTACTGTAACATTACCTGTAGAAGTTGATAGTTCAACTAAACCTAATATGGTCGAATCATTCATTTCAATTCTTCCAGTGTCAGATTGTGCATCTACCTGATTTGCAGAAACCTGATTCAATTCAACTCTTCCTGTATCAGTATCTAGTAAAAGTTCATCAGTACTCAAGTTTGTAAGTTCAATCGTTCCAGTATCAGTTTTAGCATCAACATCACCATTAATCACTAAGTCTGATAGATTGATAGATCCAGTGTTCACTCTAACTATGAGTTGATCGATTTCTGCATTTTCAATTCTTACATCACCAGTATTAGAATTTGCATAGAAATCATGTGTTAGTTCTGGAGCTTCTATATAGACAATGTCACCAACATCACTACTTAAAGAATAATCTAAAACCAAATCTTCTGGAATCTCAATATACACTGTCATAACTTCATATGATGCCATCTTAAAATTGAACCAATTGAAAAATACAGGTTTTGTTTCTTGTGTTATTGTGAATGTCCCACCAGTTTCAGAAAGCGACCAAGTATCTTTTTCGTGCTCATGATAGGTTACAATGATATCATCACCTGTTGTTATAGTGACAACGATATTTCTATTATCGAGATCGACATCCAAAGTGTCAATAGGATCTGACATAACAAATTCAATAGGATCACCATAATCTTCATCATCAACAAAATAATCACCAATATTACCTAAGTTAACACCACCAAAGAATGCAACTGCAGTTAATATTAATCCTACAAAAAATATAAGTAAAACCAGTTTAATTAAAAATTTCATTTTCTTTCCCCTTTATTCTTAGCTAGTTTGCTAAATATATATAACAATTTTTTGGCAAGCTGTTGAACCGCTTGATAAAGCCATATCGAGACAAGTATTAAGAATGAGAATGCCATCAGTCCTATACCAACAAATCCAATTATTTCATTTTGTCCGAGTCCTGATTGGTACATGTTAATAAATAGACCTGCCATACCAACGATACTTGCAAAGATAGTTACAACCAATGAAAATAATAAAGATACAGCAACAATCATAATGATCACATAAGCAAATCCTAAAGGAATAAGCAAAGGTGAAGATAATAGAAATACCATCAGCTGTTTAGAGCTTTTAGCAATTGATTTATATGTGTCATTTGCTCTTTTCATAACAACATCAGCTGTCATCGATTTGGCGATTTCTTTTGGATCATAATCACTTAGAATTTCATCTATTGACTCACCATTATCTAATCGTTCTTGTATCATTTCTTCATAATACGAAATGATATCGTCAACTTCAGTCAAGTAAAATCTTTTCTTTAATTCTCTTTCGAGTTCTTTAAGCCATGTTTTCATATGATCCTCATTTCATTAAGATATCGTAGATCTTGCGAATGTCTTCCCATTCAAGCAAAAATTCATCGATATGCTTCTTTCCAGTTTTTGTAATCTTGTAATACTTTCTGTTTCTGCCTTGAAACAATACATTATAAGTTTCTAACTCATTAGCCTTTTCTAGACGTCTTAGAATCGGATAAAGTGTTGACTCACTTATATCAATATACTGAATCAAGTCACTTACAATTTTGTAACCATAGGAATCGCTTCTCATCAGGATAGCTAACACGAATATCTCAAGCACTCCTTTTTTGACTTGTTCCTTCATAATATCACCTCATACTGCCTTATGTCTTATATTATACATTGCATAGTATGGTTTGTCAACAAAAAAAGTTCATTTTTCTGAACTTTCTTCATTTACCTTAAAATCATTCTTTCCAGATGGTGATAAATAACTGATTCTTTCAGCTATGACTTCAAGCATGTTGAGCTTTCGATCATCTGGTAAATCATACTTCCAACTTTGTAATCTTGCTTTGACAGCAACCATAACACCTTTTTTACAATACGCTTCAATCGCTGTAGCTAATCCCTCCCAAACCGTTACTTTGATGAAGTCTGTGTCATAATTGCCATCCATGTTCTTGAAAGTTCTTTGGACAGCTAGTGTAATATCACTGACTTTTCTTCCATCTTCAAGTATTTTTGTTTCTGGATCGTAGGTCAAACGACCAATGATGATGAGTTGATTTAACATATATCCTCCTTGTTTTCTTTTTAGTATATATAACTCCAAAGGATATCTGAAATTGCCAAATTAAATTTATTTGTGCATATACGCATGTATTATATATAGAAAACGAGATTTCTCACGCCAACCTATAATCACTAAATGATTGAACTGTCATAAAATAAAAAAAAGACCGATTTAGGCCTTTTTATGAATTAGAACAGAAATATATTTTTTCTGAATGCCTTGAATTTCTAAAAGGATATTATCATAGTCAATTTCTTTTAGAATATCAACAACTTCAAACAAAGATGATCCCATATGAAAGTATTTACCATAAAGATATGCTTTTGTTTCAAGGTTGTTTAAGGCGAATATGAACTGACCCAAATAAACTTTTTTATATCGATCAAAAGCTTCTTTAGTTACCAATTCCAAAGCTTTGACTGTGAGAACCTCAACTAAAATCTTCTTCAATTTTTGAATTCTTTTTGTCTCAGCAAAGATCACAATATTTTCTGCTTGTTTTTCAAATGTTGTATTGATTGAAAAACTTTGATTGATTAATTTTTGTTCAAGAAGCTCAGCATACACTAAAGATGATGGTCCTAAAAGAATATTGAGCAACATAGAGATTGCCATCTCTTTTTTAATTTGTTCTCTATTTGATTTTTTCGCAGGAGATAGTTTAACCCCTATCATCAGTTTATCGATTCCAATATCCTTGGTTTCAACAATATATTTTGATACCAAGCGTTTAGGTTCTTTAGGATATATGGTTCTTGGTTTTTTATCCTTTATTGGATATTTATCATCATAATCCTTGAAGAAGGCTTTAAGTGCTTTTAGATCAACTTTTCCTGCAATGGTCACCAATCTGTTTGATGGTAGATAAAATCTTTTGTATACATCTAGCAAAATCTCAGATGTAACATCCATAATCGATTCCAAAGTACCACCAATATCGTACTTAAGGGGATGGACATGATACATCATCTCCATGATTTGGTTTTGCATCACAACATTTGGATCATCTAAATACATTTTCAATTCTTCAGCAATGATATGCTTTTCTTGTTCAACATTCTCATCATTGAAATAAGGTGTATCGATCATATGAAACAAATGTTCTAAAGCAGGTATGACATTTTCTGTTGCTGTGTAAAGATATGATGTCTGATTGTATGATGTCATCGCATTCGCATCAACACCTAAAATAGAAAATTGAGAAAATGCATCACCATCTGGCATTGCAAAAATCTTATGCTCCAAGAAGTGTGCTGTTCCATATGGTGTCAGTACAGATCCATTTTCACTCTTATAGTTTAAATCAAGAGCACCAAAAGGTATGCTTAATTCAACATATGTCGTAAAATAGGGTTCTTCTTTAGGTAATATATGAACCTTCATCCCATTTTTTAACTTGATTTCATAGACTGTTTCGCCAAATCTTTCATACACTTTTTTAATCATTTTGGCCTCCATGAAGCACATAGATGGTATCTAGTGTGATTTTGTTCAAAGTCTTTTTTACATCATCTACTGTCACTTGACGTATAGCTTCTAGTCTTTCTTCAAAAGTGTCTTCATGATTAAGCAATTCTCTAATGAATGCACGCTTTGTTAAAAACGATTGGCTATCAAGGCTACTTTTTATCTGATGAGCATAGTATGCTTTAGCATGTTCTAGCTCTTTTGGAGTTATGCCTTCATCAATCATATCAATCACTAATTGCTTAATTGCTTCAAGTGCATGCTCTTTTTGTTTCACATCAACACCACTACTAATCATGATGACGCCTTTATAATAGTCATAAGTTGATGAAACATCATAACACAATCCTTGATTCTCTCTGATTTCTTTAAATAATCTACTTTCAGGGTATCCACCTAATATAATATCTAATAAAACTGCAGCATGGTAAAGCTCATCTGTTCTAAATATTGGAAAGTGATATCCTAATTTCAGGATGGCTTGTTTCATTTGTGTTTCTTCTTCAATGACTAACACCGATCGAGAAGGTCTAAATGTTGATACAAATGGATGATTAAGATGCATATCATGTTTCACGATACTTTCAATCTTTTTTTCATCGCTTTCAGTAATTCTTCCATTTGCTACAAACTTTTTGGTATTGTTTAAGAACACATCATGGTAATAGGTTTCGAGTTTTTCAACAGTCAGCTTTTTGATATCTTTTAGGCTACCACTCAGTGGTGTGCCATAGGCATCACCTTCAAAGAAATGTTCATAGAACTTAGTTTGTGCATATAACCGTTTCTTATCATAAAGTGTTTCCCATTGTTCGATAATCATACGTTGTTCTTCTAGAAACAACTCTTTATTAAAGGAGTTGTGATCAAATAACACCTGATTAAAAAGATCCAAGGCTTTATCTAGTAAGGAATCATCACCTATAATTTTTGGATCAACTATCGTTAAGATAATACTTACAACTGATAAATTGCCTATACGTTCTACACGCGACTTGAAATAAGCTCCGTATAAATCTTCAAGCTTTTCATTCATTATGGTTTTATTAATCAACTGATTGGTGTGTGTTGTTAAAAGTCTAGGCAACAAAAAACGATACACACGTGTTTCATCTTCGTCTAAGTCTGTAAAGTAGACAGCGAATTGTATCGTCTTAAAATCATTTTCAATAAAGAGCATTAGATACTATTTAATGCAACTTCCATCATTTTTGTGAAAGCTTCTTGACGTTCCTGTGATGAGGTTGCCTCATGTGTCACCAAGGAATCTGAAACTGTAAGTAAGCAAGCTGCTTTCTTGTTTAATGCTTTGGCATTAGCAAATAGTGCAAATGATTCCATTTCCACTGCTAAAGCGCCATATTTTTCAATAATCGGTGCTGAATCTTCAGGATTAAGTCGATAGAACACATCAGAAGAGTGAACAATCGAAGGATGCAATTTAACATTGATTTTTTCTGCTGCTTTTTTTAAACGATTATTAAGTGCTTTATTTGATGATAAGATTTTTCTTGATGAAACCCCCATCGTTTTAGCATAACTTGACTCTGAAAAAGCTTGTTCAACTAAAACAACATCATATAAGTTCAAATCTTTCGTATATGCGCCACATGAACCAATTCTTATAATATTTTCAACATCATAAAATTTGAAAAGCTCATAGCTGTAAATTCCAATACTTGGCATCCCCATGCCTGAACCCATAACAGTCACTTTTTTCTTTCCAAAGTAACCTGTAAATCCCCACATGTTTCTTACGTTGTTGATTTGAACTACTTTAGTCAAAAAGTTATCAGCAATGTATTTAGCACGCAGTGGATCTCCTGGCATTAAAACTGTTTTTGCGATTAAATCTTTATTTTCTAATTCAATATGAGGTGTTGGTATCATGTTCATTCTCCTTTTGATTTACTATATCCACACCGTTTGATGTACCGATGCGTGTTGCTCCAGCTTCAATCATTTTCAATGCATCCTGATAGGTTCTTACACCACCACTTGCTTTAATTTCAGCTCTATTTCCAACGGTTTGTTTCATTAATTTAACATCTTCAACTCTTGCGCCATATGTTCCAAATCCAGTGGATGTTTTAACAAAATGCGCACCTGCATCAACTGCTAATTGTGATGCTTTAACTATTTCTTCTGGTGTCAAATAACAAGTTTCAATAATGACCTTAACTGTTCTACCCTTGCCTTGATCAACAACACCTTTGATTTCCTTGGATATTGTCTGATAGTCCTTGGATTTAAGAGCAAAAACATTAATCACCATATCTAATTCATCAGCACCGTCCAAAACTGCTTGTTCTGCTTCATATGCTTTAACTAATGGTGTATGTGTTCCATGAGGGAAACCGATGACTGTACATACTAGAACACGACTATTGCTTAACGCTTTTTTTGCATATTTTACCCATATTGGGTTCACACAAACACTTTTAAAATCAAATTGTTTTGCTTCAGCGATGAGCTTATCTATTTGCTCTTGGTTGATAGAGGCTCCTAATTTTGTGTGATCAATCATTTGATTAACTTGCATATTTACATCTCCTATTTTATTCAAAATTCAAGCTTGATTTTAATCGAGTAATCTTTTAACACTTTCTTTTGAAAAGGTGTGATTAATTAAACTGAATTTTGTTTTTTTCATTATTTTAAATACTTTGCTTGCTGATTTTTTAGGTAATACTTTTGTTTCTTTGATAAAGCCTGGAACATCAAGTAATAATTTTTCTATCAGTGGAAAAGCTTCATCATATGCTACAATCTTGATTTCATTTCCTATACGATAAAAGAGATAATCTAGGTGAGGAGGAAAAACAGTGAGTGAATGTTCCTTCCACTCAATACCAATCACAAGTTTTTTCTTTTCCGTAGTCAAAAAATGATATTTAGGTACGTATGTTTCAAGTTCTTTATAGTAATTTTGAAGTTCTACCTGATCATCAAGATATCTCAATATCGCATTGAGCTTATCTGTTGGTAACAAGTGATAATCTGATAGTAAAACTGGATTTTTTTCAATATATGCTGTTTTAAGCATGTTGAAAACCTTGTTGACTACATCAATCTTAAATGGAAGCACATCTTCAAACATTTCATTATAAATATGAAAATCAAATCTTTCGCAGACCTTTTTGACGATATCAAAAAGTTGTTTTGCTACATAATCAGGTGTCAAAATCACCATTTCAAGATGAAAATTCAAGTCCAAGAATTTAGGGCTTAATCTATAAATATCTGGAACCTGTGATTTAGGCGTGATTAAAAAACGGGCTTCATATTGAAGTCTAGGATGAAGATAATTGAATCTTACGCTTTTATCATCCATTTCAATTGTGATACCTTCAATATTCTCAAAAAATGCTATCAATTGATCAATATCTATTTTTCTGCTTTTTTCCTTGAAAAAGTGAATATTAAATTGCGCCATAAATTCACCCACCTTATGCTATTATTCTATCATAAACTATGTTTAATGACTAGTTATTCTGTCGTAAGTATGTCTTTAATGCGTTTAAAATCAGTACGATTAATAGATAGTGGTGTTATTGATACATAACCCTCATCAAATGCTGTTACGTCAGAATCCTCAGTTTCTTGATAACTGATGATACTTGATTTGATATGATAAACATCAGGTCTTTCACTCTTAATGAACTCAGCATGTTGAAGTCTTTGTCCCATTTGTGTGATTTTTACACCTTTAGGTCTAGCAAATGTATCCCTAGGAAAATTGATATTTAAAATTCCAGGTCCCTCATAAAGTTTTGCTTCAATGATTTCATCCATCAATTTAATGGTCTCATCATATAAGTATGGCAAATGTGTATTGTGAGCTGATATTGCAATCGCATCAACACCAAGAACCTTAGCTTCTATTGCCGCAGCAACTGTTCCAGAATATAAAATATCTGTAGCAATATTCTGACCATAATTGATACCTGAGATGACCAAGTCAAAATCAACGTTAAAAACCTTCAGACCCAAACGTGTTGCATCTGCAGGTGTTCCATCAACAACGAGTGTCGCTGTTGATCCAAAAATGGGTTCAGTCATAAAAGTCTCAATACGGCTTCTAATGGTAATCGCATGACTTTTTGCACTTTGATGTTCTTTTGGAGCGGAAACATAAACATTCCCAAATGGTGTAAGTGCTCTAACAAGTATACCTAGACCTTCTGCTTTATATCCATCATCATTAACTACTAAAATGTTCATTTTTTATTCTCCTAGTATATGATTGCATCGATCGCAAAGTCCATTTTCATGAACATGATCAACGATATTCCAACAACGATCACATGTATCTCCTACTGCAGATACTACCTTAACATCAAGTTTATCACCTAAAGTAAGATTAACTTTTGAAACGATAAGAACTTGGTTGATTTTCATTTCTAGTTTTTCAATAGCTGCCATTTGTTGTTTCGTTACAACTAAATCAACTTGTGCAGCAAGTGATTTACCTATGATTTTCAACTCTCTAGCATCTTCAAGTTTTTTCAATACGACTTCTCGAACTGACTCAAATATATCAAATGCAGCAACTAAATCTTCATCCATCTTTTTGCCTACTGTAGGCATCTGTTCTAAATAAACATCTTCTTTTTCTCTATAAGGCATCAAAAGATAAGCTTCAGATGTTGTATGTGGAATGATAGGTGTTAGTAATTTTAGCATACCTAATGTCATGTCAAAAAGTGTTGATTGAACTGCTCTGCGTTCGAAATTATCTTCCTTTTCAATATACAATATGTCTTTTGTATAATCGAGATAGAATGCTGAAAGTTCATTGGTCATAAATGGCACAACAACGCGGTAAACTTTATCAAATGCGTAATTTTCATAAGCATCAAGTACTTGTTCTACAACCTGATTGTATTTCAAAGTCATGACGCGATTTAATCTACCACGCATCGAGTATCCTATATAATCAGTTTCAGGATTGAATCCATCAAGATTACCTAACATGAAACGGAATGTGTTTCTTATCTTTCTATAACCCTCTGCAATTTGGGTCATCATATCATTACTGATTCTAACATCACTTTGATAGTCTACAGTAGCAACCCACAGTCTTAATAGATCGGCACCTTGCTGCTTCATAATTGATAGAGGGTCAACGGTATTACCAATAGATTTACTCATTTTGCGTCCTTGGCCATCTAAGACAAATCCATGAGAAACAACTTTTTTATAAGGTGCTTTTCCAAATGCAGCAACACCAGTGATGAGTGAAGAGTTAAACCAACCACGATACTGATCAGATCCTTCCAAATATAGATCTGCAGGATATTTGATACCTCTTGATTCTAAGACCGAATAGGAAGTGCCTGAATCAAACCAAACATCCATGATATCAGTTTCTTTTCTAAAAATACCATTGGGACTTCCCTGATGTTTGAATCCTTTTGGTAGCAAATCAATTGCTTCTCTTTCATACCAAACATCAGAACCAAACTCTTTGAATAAATCACTGATATGGAATAAAACTTCTTGATCCAAGATCGGTTCATTATTCTCAGCATAAAAGACAGGGATTGGAACACCCCAAGCACGTTGTCTAGAGATACACCAGTCCTCACGACCAGTAATCATGTTTGATATTCTTACTTCTCCCCAAACAGGCAACCAAGAAACCTTGGCAACTTCATCAAGAAGCTCATCTTTTAATTTATCAATACTAGCAAACCACTGAGGTGTTGCTCTAAAAATAACAGGTTTATTTGTTCTCCAGTCATGTGGATAAGAATGGGTAAAACGATCTTTTCTTAAAAGTACCTTTTGATCTTCAAGTGCTTTAACGATTTCTTCATTTGCAACTTCATAATATAGACCATTAAATTGTCCAGCTTCTTCTGTCATATACCCTTTATCATCAACAGGGCACAAGATGTCAAGATTATACGTTTTACCAATGCGATAATCATCTTCACCATGTCCTGGTGCAGTATGAACTAATCCTGTACCATCAGTATCTGTGACATGTTCACCTATGATAATTGGTGATATTCTATCATATAATGGATGCTTATATTGAGCGTATTCCATGTCTTTACCCTTTAGGGTACCTAAGATTGAAACTTTCTCCCAATGTAGTAATTTTTTCAATTCTTCAAGTAGTGTTTCCCCAACAACATACTGATTGCCATCTGCTTTGATGACATGGTAATTGAAGCGAGGGTGAACTGAAATTGCCAGATTTGCTGGAAGTGTCCAAGGAGTCGTCGTCCAAATCAGAAAGGATGCATCCTTGAGTAATCCTTGTTTTTCCACTGAAGGAAAAGCAACATAAACTGATGTTGATTGCTTATCTTGATATTCTATTTCTGCTTCTGCTAATGCAGATTCAGATGATGGAGACCAAAAAACAGGCTTTAGGCCTTTGTAAACTAATCCACGGTCAACCATTTTGGCAAATACCTTAATCTGACTTGCCTCAAATTCTTTATCATATGTGATATATGGTTGATCCCATTCTCCTAAGATACCTAGTCTTTCAAATTGAATCTTTTGTTTTTCAACTTGCTCTGATGCAAATTTTTGACAGAGCTTACGGTATTCTGCAAGTGGCATACCTTTTCTGTTAATACCCTTTTTGGTTAAAGCGGTTTCGATAGGTAGACCATGTGTATCCCAACCTGGGATATATCTTACATATTTTCCAATCATGGTTTGATAGCGCAAAACAAAGTCTTTTAGGACTTTATTTAAAGTATGCCCAATATGAATATCACCATTAGCATATGGAGGACCATCATGTAAAACAAATGGTTCGTTGTTTTTGTTTTGTTCTAAGACTTTTTGATATAGATTCATATCTTTCCATCTTGCTTGAAATTCTAGTTCTCTAACGCCTAAATTACCACGCATTTGAAATTCGGTTTTAGGCATAAGAAGTGTGTGTTTGTAATCCATCTTTATCTCTCCTTCAATTGTAAAAAAATAAAATCGTCCTTAAAAGCTAAGGACGAAATAACATTCCGCGGTACCACCTTAGTTCTAGAGAGATCGCTCTCTAGCACTCAATTTGTTATTTGCTCAAAGGTGATCCATAGCTTGTGAGAGTTTCTAGGCTTACACCATCCCTAAATCGCTTTTACTTCTGTCAAGTATGTATGTCCTTATCATCGCAATATTCTATTCTACTATATCCTTTAAAAACTCTTCAATGGAACCATCGTCAAAGACATCACTTGTCGCGAACATGAAAACTTTTTCTTTCACATTGACAATTTCGCCCTTATCAGCATAGATAACACCTGAAAAGAAAGCAATCACTTTGTTCGCTTGATCGATGTCAAGTGCTTCAAAGCTTAAGATGAGTGGATTGCCAGCTAACATCTTGTCTGCAAGTCCAGTTAAGTATCCATCATCATCGTTTTTTAATTGTTCAAAAATGATGAGATCGGACATTAACTTTTTTTCTTCAACAATGCCACTTTGTTTCTTTTTCTTGCCAACACTAAAAAGTCCCATAATACCTCCTAATCGAGCAACTCCATGAATTTTCTACCAATTCTTAGGTGTGTTGCATGATGCTTGATCGCGAGATCATAATCGTTTGACATCCCCATAGAGCGACATGGAAGTTCATACTTCTTTGACAGCTCATCAAGTTTCTTGAAAGCTAGTTCTGTTTGAACAGTGTCATTATCTTTACCAATAGTCATCAAACCGATTAACTCTATTTTATCATATTTTTTAATTTCTAAAAGAAATTGTTCTAAATTATCAGGTAAAATCCCGCTTTTTTGAGCTTCATCTGTCAAATTGACTTGAATCATACATTTTACAGGTTTATTTGCATATTTTTCTATGCTTTCTGCAAGATTCAAACGATCTAATGTATGTAGGTAATCAATATGATTAATCATATCCTTGACTTTGTTTGTTTGCAAATGGCCAATAAAATGCCAATTGATATTTAAATCTTCAAGTTCTTTTTGTTTAACTAGCAAATCTTGAACTCTATTTTCTCCAAAATGAAAGACACCTTGATGATATAGTTTTCTCATCTGTGAAGTATTAAAGTATTTAGATGCACAGACAACTGTCCCTTGGTATCCTTCAAACATTACACATTAAACCTAAAGAGCATAATGTCGCCATCTTGAACGACATAGTCTTTTCCTTCCAGTCTAACTCGACCATTTTCTTTTGCAAGTTGAGGTGTTCCATATTTGACTAAATCATCATATGATAAAGTTTCAGCTTTAATAAAGCCTCGCTCAAAATCCGTATGGATGATACCAGCACATTGAGGTGCTTTCATACCCTTTTTAAATGTCCAAGCTCTAACCTCTGGTTCACCAGCTGTGAAATAAGTTTTTAAACCTAATAAATAATAGCTTTTTTCAATCACTTCATTGAGTCCAGATTTCTTTAAGCCATAGGCTTCAAGAAAAGTGAGTTGTTCTTCCATATCTAGGGATGCAATTTCCATCTCAACTTGAGCTGAAATCAAAACAACTTCAGTGCCTTCAGTTTGAGCTAATTTGAGTAGATTTTGATAGTGCTGATTATGACTTGGATCATGCAAATCTTCTTCTGCAACATTAGCAATATAAATCATTGGCTTCATAGTTAAAAGATTGAAATTCTTTACAACTTTCAACTCTTCTTCTTCAAACTCAATGAGTCTTGGATTGCCATTGACATCTAAAACAGCTTTGATTTTAGATAATATTTCATGTTCTAAAATGGCTTCCTTCAACTTAGCTTTCGCCTTTTTTTCAAGTCGAGCAATTCTTTTATCAACAGAATCAAGATCAGCTAAACTTAATTCAATTTTAATGGTTTCTATATCTCGCACAGGATCTATATTGCCTTCAACGTGTGTGATATTGCCATCTTCAAAACAACGAACGACCTGGCAAATGGCATCCACTTCACGAATATGACTTAAGAACTGATTTCCCAATCCTTCACCCTGAGAAGCACCACGAACCAACCCTGCAATATCAATAAATTCATATGCCGTTGGCACAACTTTTTTGGGTTTATATATTTTTTCCAAAACATCAAGTCTTGGATCTTGTACATAGACGACACCAACATTGGGTTCAATGGTTGCAAACGGGTAGTTTGCTGCCAAAGCTTCTGCTTTGGTGATAGCATTGAACAATGTAGATTTGCCTACATTGGGTAATCCGATAATTCCTGCTTTTAGCATGTTTTATTTCCTTTCAGTAAAAAAGGCTTTCGCCTTTTAAAACTTACCTTTTTTTGTGAGCCAAGGCGGTAGAGTGCGTTTAGTGCCTTCCTTGGGCTTATGATCTTCTTCTACATAATCATCATCTGAACTTTTTAATCCAGATCTTGTTAACTTCATTTGTTCATCTGAAGTTTTATTAAATATTTCACTAGCAAGATTTTCAATTGTTGTATCTTTAGCTTTGAGTTCATAGCCTGTTGCAATGACAGTAACAATGAATTCATCATCTAAATCTTCATTAACAGTTGTACCATAAATAATATTTAAATCACGATCAGTCGCATTCTTAATTTCAGATAATGCCTGATCGGTTTCGAATAACGTAATATTGGTTCCTGATGTGATATTGACAATCGCATCAGTTGCACCATCAATGCTAACTTCTAAAAGTTTTGAATGTATTGCTTTTCTTGCAGCTTCAACAGCTCTGTCTTCACCAGAAGCAATTCCGATACCCATTAAAGCAGTACCCTTATTTTCCATAACTGTTCTAACATCGGCAAAGTCTACATTAATCAATCCTGGAAAAGCTATAATTTCAGCAATGCCTTGAACACCTTGGCGAAGTACATTATCAGATTCTCTAAATGCATCTAACAATTGTGTTGTTGGTCCTGAAATTGCAAGTAATCTTTCGTTAGGAATAACAATTAATGTATCTACATGAGGCTTTAGAGCTTCTAGACCGTAGATTGCTGCTTGCATACGAGCAGGTCCTTCAAATGCAAAAGGTTTAGTAACGATACCAATGGTTAAACAACCCATCTCTTTAGCTTTTTGAGCAATGATAGGTGCTGCACCTGTTCCAGTTCCACCACCCATACCAGCAGTGATGAAGACCATATCAGCATCTTTTAAAACTTCTTCGATTTCAGCAATCGATTCTTCTGCAGCTTTTCTTCCTACTTCAGATTTTGCACCTGCACCTAATCCTCTAGTCAAGTATTTTCCAATCTGAACTCTCGTCTCAGCTTTAGATACCTTTAAGACTTGTGCATCTGTATTCATAGCAACAAAAACAACGCCTTTGACATCGTTTTCAATCATACGATTCACAGCATTTCCGCCGCCGCCACCTACACCAATGACTTTAATTACTGGTTTTTGTTCAAAATTTCCTGATTCGCCAAATACCATAGGTATCCCTCCTAGCACTAATTCTATTTTACACGAATATCACATTAAAATAAAGATGATTTATCTAGATTTGAAATAATTCGTTTTTTTCTTCATTTCTTCTTTGTAGTCAAGCAGTCTATCTTCTTGAATGGCTTGTCTGATTTCTTTCATTAAATGCTTTAAGTAAGCCAAATTTTGGTAAGTCACCAAACGCATTCCAAGCATTTCTTCAGCTTTGAATAAATGTCTTATATAAGATCTTGTATATTTGGACACATAGGTTTTCAAATTTGGATCAAGTGGTCTCATATCATGCTCATAGGTTTGATTCTTGATGACAATCTTACCTTCAGTTGTTAGCGCACTACCATGTCTTGCAATACGTGTAGGTAACACACAATCAAACATATCAATCCCATGAATCACATTTTCCAAAAGATCATCAGGAGATCCAACACCCATTAAGTATCTTGGTTTGTCAAATGGAAGTATGGGATTCAAAAACGCTGTCATCTCATACATTTCATGTTTCTTTTCTCCCACTGATAGACCACCAATCGAATATCCAGGAAAATCCATTTTGATGAGTTCTTCTGCACAATGCTTTCTTAATTCTTTATCAAGGCCACCTTGAACAATACCAAATAAAGCCTGATCAGTCGATAATGTATCTTTTCCTCTTTTTGCCCATCTTAAAGTTCTTTCAACAGAATCTTTCATATATTCATAGGGTTCATATGGAGGTGGACATTCATCAAAACTCATGATGATATCTGCTCCTAAATCCTCTTGAATCTTAATGGATTCTTCAGGAGATAAGAAAAGTGCAGAGCCGTTCTTATGATGTTTAAAATGAACACCTTCTTCTGTAATCTTTCTGATATCTGTTAAAGAAAAAACTTGATACCCACCACTATCAGTAAGTAAAGCACCATCCCATTGCATCAAACCACGAATCCCACCATGAGCTTTGACTAGATCTCTTCCTGGTTGTAGCCATAAATGGTATGTGTTGCTTAATATTAAGCCTTCTGAGACTTCTTTTGTTTCTTCTACTGATAATGTCTTTACTGTTGCCTGAGTGCCCACAGGCATAAAAAAAGGCGTTTCAAAAACACCATGAGGTGTTGTTAGGCGTCCTAGACGGGCACCACTTTGCTTACATACATGTAACACTTCAAATTTTATACTCATAGTCTCATCCTTTACCTTGTAATTATATCATAATTTTGATACAATGTTAAAGTAATTATCATTAGCTGTACCCTAGGAAACCAGCTAAAACAAAACAGGGAGATTAAAAAATGAAAAACATGGTTTTGAAAGATTTTTTGAAGCAATCAATGATTGCTGCAATTTATGTTGTTTTGGTATTTATCTTGAGATTTGCTAGCTTTGATTTGATACAGTTTAGAGTAGCTGAAGTTTTGATGATTCTTATTTTATTTGATAAGAAGAGCATCATTGGATTAACAATTGGATGTTTTATAGCAAACTGGTTAGGTGGCGCTATTGTTATTGATATTATTTTTGGCTCACTAGCGACAACTCTTGCAGGCATCTTAATGTATATGACAAGAAAACATATTTTATTATCACTTGTATGGCCAGCTGTGATTAATGGTTTAGTAGTCGGAGTTATTCTAACTTATGCTTATCAGCTTGCACCATTATATTATTCTATACCTTCAGTTTTTATTGGTGAAGCAGTTGTTATGTTTGCACTAGGCTTACCCATTTATTTATCACTTAAAGACAATGAACATTTCCTAGAGTTTTTTAGAAGCTGAGCTTGTTGCTCAGTTTTTTTTATTTAAAAAGCTAGCGTGTGCTAGCTTTTTATAATCTCTTCTATCCATTGATGTAACTTTTGATTTCCAATTTCAGTGAGTTTAAATACACCTGAGTCCTCAATGACACGTTCAAATTTTTTTCCTACTTCATTGAGTAATATTTGATCATCAATATAATCTAATAATTGCAAATCATTGATCCACGCTTCATGTTTAATCAATTCATTGGGTAGTGATAATTCCTTCTTTAAAAAAGATCGAATGAGTTCAAGCTCTTTTTTTAATCTACCAGGTAATATCGCTAATCCCATAGCTTCTATCAATCCTATATTCTCTTTTTTGATATGATGAACATCTTGATGTGGATGGAAAATTCCATCAGGATATTCTTGGCTCGTACGATTATTTCTTAAAACGAGATAGAGTACATAAAATGTTTGTTGCTTTCTTAGAATCGGAGTTATTGTATTGTGAGGTGTATTTTTTGTATGAGATATGATATCTAGATTCTCACAAGTATAGTTTCTCCATGAATGTAAGATGTTTGTTGCTTGTTCGATTAATTCGATTCTAGAAGATGAAGTGAGTCTAATTGTTGATAATGGCCAATTCAAGTGTTCAACAGTGATATTTTCTTTAGCATGAAATGATTTAATAACAGATGCTTCTTCAATCGGAAAAACATGTTTTCCAGCTTGAAAATGATCATGATTGAGTATCGAACCTCCGACAATAGGCAAATCAGCATTAGAACCAATAAAATAGGTTGGAAATAAATCAACAAAATCAAATAAATATTCAAATGTCTTATCACAAATCTTCATTGGACGATGAAGATCATGCAAGATAATTGAATGTTCATTATAGTACTGATAAGGTGAATATTGGAAATGCCATAATTCATGCCCTAGTGTGATGGGTACAAGCCGTAAATTCATTCTAGCATTAAAATAATTTTGTTCATTTTCTTTACACAAGACACACTTTGGTCTATTCAAATCAATCTGAATTGGTCTAAGTAAAGCCATAGCAATCTCTTTGGGATCTTTTTCAGGTTTTGCAAGATTGATCGTCATTTGCAAATTGCCATATTTTCCAGAATATGTCCAAGAGATATTTTCTTTAAGTCTGATATTTTTAATATAATTAACATCGATTGAAAGACGATAAAGGTAATCAGTTGCTAGACTGGGATGAATTTCATAGAATTGATGAAAATGTGCTTTTACTGTTCTAGGATCTGGCATGACTACATCAATGATTTTCGCCTCAAAAGCATCTCTTTCATCTAATATATTAGGTGTAAATAATTGTTTTTCATATGCGATATCTAGCAATTGATTCATCATGCGTGAGTAGTCGATATGAAATTGAGTTTTATGAACAATAAAATCACGGATGAGAAACATCTCACCTAATTTTTTTTGTACTTGCTCAGTTTGTTCATCTTCAATCAAGTGATGAACAAGTGCATATTCAACTACCTTTGACAACAAATCTTTCAAATCCATCTTAAGTTAATCCTTTCGATAAAACTGATAGCTTATATGATGTTTATAAGGTTCGTTCTTTCTTAATATTGCAGAATTTAGTGATGGGTGATGAATACCACCTGGTTCATATTGACATTCTAAAGCAATGGATGAATGAATGGCATCATCTGTTATTTGTTCAAGTTGAATAGTTTCTGGAATGTTATGAGTATACATAACGATACTTGGGTAACTGGTATCTATTGTCATGCCTAGCTTCGATTCAGTATCAAATAAATTAACTTGCTTTTCACTTTGGTTCAATATCCAACAATGATCAAAACCATGAAATGGTGTGTTGATAACTTGTTGAATACGTTTGCCTAGATTTGAAGGAGTTCTAAAATCATAAGGTGTTCCTGTAACATCATCTTTGGCGATAAAAAGATAATCTGAATCTATATTAAGGTATTGATTAGCTTGAACAGAGAGCACATGATTAAAAATCTTTGTCTTCTTTTTTTGAAAATTAAAGTAAGGATGGCATGTGATATTACATAATGTATCCTTATCTGATAAAGCATCATAATCAATTCTGAGTTCATTTTGATTGTTTAAGGTGTATGTAACATGTAATGTCAAATGACCAGGAAAATTTTCTTCGCCATCAAGACTCATATATCGCATCGTAACTGATACTGCTTGAGGTGTTACTTCTTCGTTGATGATATCAAAGTTTTTAAATGAAAACCCAACTTTTCCACCATGTAAATTTGTTTTTTTGGCACCTACAGGTTCAACGATATAACTTTTTTCATCAATTTGATAAGATGGAACGACTAATCTTCCACTCACACGTCCTACAGTCTTTCCATAATATGCTGTCGACTTCAAAAACTGGTTTAAATCAACTGGACTTAAAAGCATTTCGTGGTCTTCAAAAAGAATCTGATAGATTGCTGCACCATAGGATGTAAGGTCCACAGACATTTTTTCACTTTCCAAAGTAATCAATTCGATTGCTCCAACTTCTGATTGGACTTGTTTTCTGATTAATTTCATTTACTTCACCTCGTGGACACCATTTTCAAATGTTACTTCGAAAAATTGTGCATCTAGACCTGTTAGGTCTTTATATATTTGACTAACTTGTTGTTTAAGTGTCAAAACGTTTTTATTTTCAACCAGTGCAATAGCACATCCACCAAAGCCTGCACCTGTGACTCTGGCACCTATGGCTCCATGATTTAAAGCTGCTTCAACTAAAGTATCTAGATGATACCCCGTCACTTGATAATCATTTTTAAGTGATTGATGTGATTCATTTAACAGCCTAGCAAATCCTAAAGCATCACCTTTTGTCATCATTTCTTTTGATTGGATGGTTCGGTCTTGCTCTGTTATTGCATGCTTTACTCTTTGATAGATGATATCATCTTTGATCATTTTTCTAATATTTGGCAAATCTGTAAGATTAAGTTCACATAAATATTTAATATCATACTTTTCCTTAAGGATTTTTAATCCTTGACTGCACTCATTGACTCTTTCATTATATTTCGACTCAGTTGTTTTTCTTTGATAATTCGTATTCATAATCATCCATTGATATTGAGAAAATGTTGCATTTGATGTTTCCATCTCTAAAGTAGCAGTATTCATAAGCAGTGCTTTATCTTTAATACCACACGCAATAATCAATTGATCCATAATGCCGCAATGCATACCCATATAATCATTTTCTACTTCTTGAGCCAATAAGGCAATATCAACTCGACTTAATTTCAAATGATATAATTCGTTTGCAATATATGCGACCAAAACTTCTAAAGAAGCACTACTTGATAATCCTGATGCTGTAGGTAGATTACCTTCTATATATAGGTCAAATCCAAAAGGTAGTTCATATCCTCTTTTTTTAAGTAAGTCAAGTACACCTTTTGCATAATTAGCCCATCCATCCTTTTGATTAAAAGATAGGTTGCTTAAGTCCGTATGGACAATACCTTCTAAAGTAAATTGACTTGAATATAACCTGATGATATGGTCAGTTCGACTTCTGATGGCACCATATGTTCCTATTGAAATTGCAGCAGGAAAAACCAATCCACCATTATAATCGATATGTTCTCCAATGATATTGACTCTACCAGGTGAAAAAAACACTCTGATCATATCATTATGATGATATATTTTATCAAATGCTTCAATCATAGAATTCATGGTAACTCCTTTAAATGTTTCTTCTATTTTATTTTATCATAGAGCTTAATCTTTCGATGTGCAACTGCCATAGGAATATCCTTGATTGCATTTCTATCAATTTTAATCCAATCATCTTTTTTTCCTTTAAGTACACGAGCAAAATAGGTCTCCATCATCCAAATCTGATGTGTAAACACATGTTTATAAAGTGTTGGACTAGAATCTATGAGTTCAACTATAATGTCTTGTGCTTCAAGTTCAGTTAACACATATTGGATGTTTTCAGCATCATATTGTGGATATTCATACATTCCTTTAAGAAGTTCTTCATCTCTTTTTCGAAGATAATATCCATCACCTGTATTTAAAATGAGTGTTATATATAAAAACAATTTTTTATCTTTGAGTTTAGATAATACCGGTAATTGATCGATGCGATCATGATGATATGCATCACAATGATTTTGCAAAGGACACAACTCACATTTTGGTTGTTTAGGACTACATATTAAAGCGCCTAATTCCATCATAGCTTGTGTATAGATATTGGGTTTTGCTAATTCAATATAGGATTGATTGATTTCATCAAGTTTCTTTTTATTTTTTTCTTGTCTCATATCAAGATCGATACCTAAATACCTAGATAAGACACGAATCACATTGCCATCAAGTGCACTATATGGTTTGTCATAAGCGATTGACATGATTGCTCCTGCTGTATATTTACCGATGCCCGGTAAAGATATGAGATCTTTATATTGATTTGGAAATATTCCTTTGTAATCTGAAACAATCTTCTTAGCTGCAAGATGCATATTTCTAAATCTTCTATAATATCCTAATCCTTCCACATCTTTTTGCAGCTCTTCTTCATTTGCTTGAGCAAGCTTTGACACATTAGGATATTTATCTTTGAACCGCTCAAAAAAAGGCAAGACAGTTTCAACTTGTGTCTGTTGAAGCATAATCTCGCTTATCCAAATGATATACGGATCTTTACTTTCTCTAAATGACAGCTTACGATGATTTTTCTCATACCAAGCTTCTAGAGCATGAATATTCATTATAATCTTACTTCTCTAACGCCACAATGCTCGATGACATCATCGAATCGTGTGAGTGTAGACATCACGATGCCATGACAAACAACGATCACTTTTGTATATTTCTTATACTTGATTAAAGCAAGCTGTACGCGTTTTTTAATATCATCATAGGATTCCCAACGATACTTATGAGATAAATTTCTAATGCCTTTTGCATCCAAATATTCATCAAATGATTTATTTGCATCTTGATCAAATAAAAATTTTGTATCAGGCATCCACTCATGTAGATCGTTTTCTACAGTAAGTGGTATTTGTGTTATTCTTGAAATGATAGCTGCCGTCTGTAAAGCTCTTGTATAAGGTGATGAAACAATGATTTCTGCTCCCTCAAACAATGGGTCTTTTGCTCTTCTTTCAGCTTGAGCGACACCATTTTCAGTAAGTTTACCGAGATCATATCCCATCCCAAAATAGCCTCTTTCTATAACTTCATCATAACGTGGTTCTCCGTGTCTTACTAAAATAAATTGTGTCTCCATAGTCCTCACCCTTTCTTCCATATTATAGCATAATGACCAAGCAATTTCATTTCACATATTTATCTGTTATGTTATAATAACATAGGTTTAGGAGGTACTTTATGTCCATCATACTTGAAAGAAGAGCCATTAGAAAATATGACTCAAATATTAAAATTAGTAAAGAAGAAATGAAAACCATTTTAGATGAAGCAACCAGAGCACCATCTAGCATGAATATGCAACCATGGAGATTTGTTGTTGTATCCTCACATGAAGGTAAAGAACAACTAAAAAGTGTCTTAAAAGGAAATCAGTTGCAGTTAGAAACTTCTGCAGCTATGATTGTTATTTTCACTGATATCAAAAAATATGATCTTGCAGAAAAAATCTTTGATAAGGCAGTCCAGATGAATTTAATGCCTGAAGATGTTAAAGAAAAACAATTAAGAAACATCTCAAATATGATACCTTACTTGAAAGATGAAAGTATTGAAAAAGCTGGTATGGTTGATGGAGGATTAGTGGCAATGCAGCTCATGCTTATTGCAAAAGAGCATGGTTATGATACTTGTCCAATTGGAGGATTTGATCATGATAAAATTGCAAATGTCTTAGGATTAGATGAAAAAAGATACAAGCCTGTTATGATTGTATCTATTGGAAAAAAAGCTGAAGATGGATACCATTCAGTTCGTCTTGATGTTGATGATATTACATATTGGATGTAAATAAAAGAGCCTTGTTAGGCTCTTTTTTGTTAAATATCGTATTGTGATAAGATTTGAGCTGGTGTCTTTCTAAGAAGTAATACAATAGGGATCATACCACCTATCACATTGATTCCATAAAGTACAACAACACCTGCTAAGATTGTTAAAGGTGTGACTAAGAATATTCTAAACTGTCCAAGCAATGTTTGGCTAGCCAAATTGATTGCATAGGATGCAACTACAAAACCAATTAAAGATGTAATAGACGAGATAATCAATATTTCAACAAGGAATGAAATGAACAACTCACTCTTTTTCATACCTAAAGCACGATATACTGAAATCTCATATATTCTAGAAATCATTGAAGAATGCATGACGAAATAAAATCCTAGCATGGCAAATCCAACGACAACTGCTGCAACAATTGAAACAGTAATTCTTAGTTCAAGCATAGCATTATTAAAGAATACCGTGATTTGATCGATTTCATCTACTGCATTGATATCATCAGCTGTTAAATTTTCTACCAATTGTTCTGTGTCACTTACATAGACATAGTAATTTGTTTTATATGCAAAACGATATTGTTCTAGTGTTTCATTGGATGCGATAACAATTCTTTCAGTACTTGTAAATACACCTGAAACTGGTTGATTTAAGTATTGTAATGTTTTTGGCCATGAATTATCCAAAGGATCATTTGTAAGTGCACTGTATAAGGCTGATGATATCAAAATCTGATTGCCAACTGGTAATATACCATAGGTTAAAACAACTTCATCTAAATATAGTCTACCAATGAACTCAGTTGATAATGCTGGTGCTACAGTCACAGATTGTGGTGTAATTAAGTTACTGAAATCTCTTGTGACATAGATGATCGAAATTTTAGTATCAATAATACCAACAATTTTTATTTCTTGATTACCAGTCCGATACCGTTCAACTAATAAATGCTTATAACTCCATATACCGTATTCCGATCCGGTTGAAGAGATAATTCGATCTGCCAAAGTCGTAGAAATTATAATTTCATTATCTGCAATGGGTCTTCTACCTTCAACAATTCTTCCCGTAGCATGTTCTTCAATATCCATATACTCAGAAAATGTTAAAAGCGAATCTTCTACATGCGCAGGATCTATCACTTCTATCGATGCACTACCTAACGTGTTAATATATAAAGAATCATCATCTCCAACATAGGTCAAAAACTCTTGATAAGTCATTTTATTCAATGAGTTTTCTGTTACAACCACGTAATTGTCTTCATATCTTCTGCTATCTAGGTCAGGAATAATCGTTGCAGCTGCAAGAGATATCGCTACTGCAATGACTGCCCCAGCCATAATAAAGCTGAACAACATGATTTTTCCTCTACGAGAAGAATAGATGATTTTTTGTAAAGCAAGCATGAAGATTTGCTTAAGTGAAACGATGGTCTTAAAATTACGGTGTACATTTTTATTATCTAAAGCATCTAGCTTAAAGCTAGTCTCAAACATTTCTTCACGATTTTTCTTGACGTAACTTTCATTTTTGATGATTAAATTTGATGAAGAATCAACATACTTAACTTTGTTAAATTGACTATCTACATCAATATATAATGTCTTATTCTTTACAATCAGGCGAATTTGAATTGGATCAACGATTTGTTTGGAATCATTGAATAAATTGATTGAGACATGGTCATCATTGAGTTCTGATAGGTTATCTAAATCCTTTAAATAAATGATGTTATCATCAGAGACATCATGATCATGAAGCGCTTCATTGATATAATCATCAATAACGACTCCATCTTTAATTTCTAGAATGCGGTCTCCATATATTTTTGCGATATCTTTTTCATGTGTCACCAAAACAACGAGCTTCTGTTTAGAAATCTCTTTGATGATATTCATGATATCAAGCGTATTCTTAGAGTCTAGATTACCTGTAGGTTCATCAGCGATGATGACTCTAGGATTTTTGACAAGTGCACGAGCAATAGCAACTCTTTGTTGTTGTCCACCAGAAAGTTGAGTTGATTTCTTCTTTCTAAATGGATACATATTCACAGCATTTAAAATGTAATTAACTCTATTTTCAACGATTTCAGGGTCAGAAATTCCCATCATCTTCAAAACTAAACCTATGTTATCAAAAACTGATAATTGAGGTAAAAGATTGTAATTCTGGAAGATATAACCAATAGATTCGTTTCTTAATTTATCCCATGTACTTGAACTGTAACCACTAATCACTTGATTGTCAAATTCAATCGATCCTTGTTGAATGTTATCAAGTCCACCGATAACATTAAGTAGTGTCGTCTTACCAGAGCCAGATGGTCCTAATAAAACAACTAACCCAGTATCAGGAAAATCAATTGTCATATCATTAAGGACATGAATTTCATTTTTCTTATGTCTGAAAAAATACTTGTGTAAACCTTTGACTTTGATCATGATTATTCCTCCTTACTTGAAACAATTGATTCAATAACTGATTGTTTAAAGATCTTCTTATTGAATCTTAAGCCTAGCCATCCGCCAAAGAATAGGAAGAATAGTATCAAAGTAATATAATTAGAAATTTCCATATATTGGATCATTGCGTAGATTGCTTGAACATATTGCCCTAAAAAATAAAGCACGGTTAACATCAGTACTGCTGATAATCCAGCAATTGATATTTGTTCTAATACGACAAGTCTAGCGAGCGTCGTCTTGCTGGTCCCAATCGATCTAAAGATAGAAAAATCTTTTTTCCTGCTTTGCATAACATTTTTTGTAACAGCATGCACAATCGAATAAAGCAATAAACCAACGACAAACATGAAGACTCCGGTATAAAGTCCATTCATGAATAAAAAGATGGCTGATGCTGGATCGGGAATATTTGCAGGGTATATCGTTCTGTAGGTTTCATAATCAATCGCATTAATGGTCTTTGTTCCATTATTCAAACCTTTAACTGATAAGGAAGCTACTACTCTATTTTCAATTTTGTACATATATTCTAATTCAGTTAATACAAAATCTTTGAATTCATTATATACTTCAGGTCCAAATTCAAGATAATAGATTTCTCCTGTTTCTTTATATACATCAACATCTTCGAGTGTGTACTCTAATTGAATTTCATCCCATGTGTTGCGATCATAAAAATATCCAGTAAATTCTATATCTTTGGTTTCAATAAAAGTAAGTGTGCCTGATTCGCCATTATAGTTGAGTCTTCTTCCTGTAATCTCTGGATTATATTGAAGGTAATAACCTTCATTTTTCACATTCCAAGAATACATAGCACTCTGCTCTAAGTCTAATTTAACCTGTTCATTGATGGTGAAACGATCAACATTGGGATCATTTAAAAAAGCATCTGAAAAGTATAAAATACCACCTTTAGCTTTATCGATTCCAGTAATTGTAAATTCACCAATGAAGTCATCTGGTGTAGGATTAACATAATAGCTTGAGGTTCCTAATTTTACAATATCTCCAACCTCATAGTTTACCCAAGTATCACCAATGATAATCTCATACTTACCTTCTGGCATCGTCCCTGTATATTCATTAGATTTAAGCGTTGATGCTGCATCAGTTCCATTTAAATTGTCATATGAGTAATAATGAACTTGATTATCCCACGCATCATAATTGTCTTCAGTAAATATATAAAGTGGTAGTGAGTTATAAAAACTTAAACCATTTTCAAAAACCTTATCAACAAATCTAATATTCTCAAAATAGCTTAAATCGACTTCTGTGAATTCAAGCCCATCTTTTCTTTCTACCAATATTCTTGTTTCAGGTACATTAGGAAATCTTGCAGATTGTGTGACTTCCGTATCTCGCATGATACTCACTCTATAAGTAAATATCAAAGTGAAAGCAATCATCATTAAAAGCTGCATCATGACTAAGAATATTAATCTTTTTGGTGTTGAAAATAAATTTCTCATTGTAAAACGGAGTAAGGTTATAAAACGCATACTCTTGATTTTGGGAGGTTCTACTAGATCTACTTCTGTAGTTGCTTTTAACTTTTTATCTTCGACAACTTCACCATCATGCATTTTAATCTTACGTGTCGCAAATTTTTCAACTTGTTCAAAATCATGGGTAACGACAACAACAAGTTTACCCTTGCTTATTTCATTTAAGAGCTCCATAACCTGAGCACCTGACACACTATCAAGGTTACCTGTAGGTTCATCAGCTACAATAATCGGGCAGTCCTTAGCAAGTGCTCTTGCAATAACTGCTCTTTGTTTTTGACCACCTGACAATTTAGATGCTTTATGGTTTTTATGGCTTAATAATCCTACTTTTTCAATTAATTCTAATGCTCTGGCTTTTCTTTTTTTAGGATCATATCCCTGAACCTCTAATGCTAATAAGACATTTTGAAGAACAGTAAATGAATCAATAATATTATAATTCTGAAAAACGAAACCGATATAAGTGCCTCGATATCTTTCCCAGTCAGCAATGGTATAATGTGATGTCTCTTCACCAAATAGATAAAGCTCTCCATCCTCATAACCATCTAAACCACTGATAACATTGAGTAAGGTTGATTTCCCAGAACCTGATTCACCGGTTACAGCAACAAATTCACCTAATGAGAAATCAAGATTGATTTTCTTCATACCTACTGAAACTGTTTCAGCAGATTTGTAGTATTTAGATACATTTTCTAAACGAATTAAGCTCATGACTTTAAGTTCCTTTCAAGTATTGTCAGTAATTCATTTGGTTTATGAATAATATAGTCAGCATGATGGTCTTCTAAGATCTTTTGATCTCTAAATCCCCATGTCACACCAACACTTTTTAACCCTGCATTTTGAGCAGTAATGATATCAACATCAGAATCACCAATGAATAATACTTCATCCTTTTTCACTTTTAGAATATCCATGGCTTTATACACCATATCAGGTGCAGGCTTGATTGGGATGCCTGGAACATCACCAATAGAAACATCAAAATAATGATGAAACATTTTAATATTGAGTTCTTGAACAAGATATTCGTATTTGTTTGATACAACAGCTAATAAGTAACCACTTTGTTTCAAATGATTGAGCAAATCTAAAATACCTGGATAAGGACCTGTTGAATGATCCTTATTAGTGTCGTAATGTTTTTGGTATGCTTCATATAAAGATCTCACTTCTTCTTTATTTAAGTGTTTGGGAGCTAATCTTTCAATCAGTTGAACAGCTCCACTACCAACTGCCATTTTAACTGCATATAATGTTTGTTTAGGATATCCTTTAGATAGAAAAGCATAATTTATGCTTTCAGTGATATCATCAATTGTGTTGAGGATGGTTCCATCCATATCAAAAATCAGTGCTTTAATCATTGTTGTCCCCTTATGTTTGTTTGATATATTATATCACGTAATCCTTGTATTTCATGGTTGATAAATTGTATTTCATTTTGTGATTTAAAACACATTTATATTATACCATCGTTATTTTTAATAAATTAACATTAATACTTTACAAAGCAATATGTTTGATGTAAGATATATTCGCTGGGGATGTTCTGGATTCGTCACGGCATGGAGTAGTGTATAAGCATGCCATGGTCGCTCATGTAAAAAAGCCGAGGTTATAATAACCGGAAACCAAAATTTTTCTTACGCTGCCTAAGAACAGGTGCGAGCCAAATCTGAATTTACTTACGGTTCTGATGCGGCCCAATTCTAGTAAGTTATATTTATTATCGCTCCTAAGATAATAAAAGAACCCTTTAGGATAGTGTTGTAGCCTTTTGTTCGTTTAGGTTGCTGCATGAATTCATAAATGAAATAAGCATGTAGAAAGTATTCTATAAAGTGTCTTGCACAGGGGTTCAATTCCCCTCATCTCCACCAAATTATTACTTATACGAAACTCACGTAGAGTTTAGTCCAGGACTTATTATTACGTGTTGTTTCAGACAAAAAGATCCCAACTAGGGGTCTATTTTTATTAATATATGAAGAATCCCTGCTTATCTTTATAACATTTATCTGCTATTCATTATCTTGAAAAGATACCTAGTTGAATTATAATTACATTCGTCATATAATGAAGATAGATTCACACATAATGCATTATATAATTTCCCTCTCTATATTATAAGAAATGATAGGGTGATAGTATGAATTGGTTTGAAATGATTAATTTAGCAACAGCTTATATTGAAGATCATATGACTGAAGACATTGATCTTGAGGATATTGCAGCTGAGTGCAATGTCTCATATCATTACTTTTCAAAAACATTTACAATGATTACAGGATATACATTAAAAGAATACATTAGAAACAGACGTATTACACTGGCTTCTTATGAAGTTTCTAACACAACACATCATATACTTGATATTGGGATTAAATATGGTTACAGCTCAAATGAAGCTTTTTCTCGAGCTTTTAAAACGATTCACGGCATCAATCCAAGTACAGCTAGAAAGAATAATATTACAGTTTATACACATTTCCCTGTATTAACATATGAAATACCTAAACAAAACATTTTAAGTTTAAGATATGACATTGTTCGTGATATCAATTATACATTTGTTGGAAGAAAAATACATACTTCTGAAGATGCTGTGGGCTATGACAAAACTCAGCTTGAACACCAAAAATTAATTAATGATTTTCAATCTGATTTTCCAAGTAATAACATTGTATACCTTATAAAAAGCAATTTATCTCGTAACTTTATGAACTATGATTGTATGGCAGGTTACAACATCAATGATATGCCTCAATTACCTGATGGATTAGTCAAATTAGAAATAAGTGCACCTAAAGCCATTCGGTTTATCAGTAAAGGTACACAACTAGATTTGATTCCAAACATAAAATTAATCATCTATAATGAGTGGATAAAAAATGGATATGTATCTGATTACGTTTGTGAAATACAATATGTCATTGAAAGACCAAATGATAAAGTTGATTTTTACTATATGGTCTCCGTTAAGTAACGATGATGATGAATCATCGTTTTTTTTTGATACATGTGAGCAAAAAAAATCAAGTATTCTTAAATTGATAGAGTATATACTGTGAGTAGATGATGAGTAAATGATTACTAGAGATCAAAGAAAATATCACTTGCAATACTCAACATACATTAATGAAAGGATTAGGTAACTTACATGCATAGAAATCAACATTCGAGAATTCAACCGAATCATCTTGAACACTCAGAATTTAATGATGTCATGCACACCGGATATTCTTATCTCAAGAGCCCAACTTTTGGATTAAATACTTCTCAAAATATTATAGAAATACAAGATCAATACATGACAAATTTTGGAGTTATTGTCCGGTACAAATCATGTTGCAAAATGAAACTATAACATGATTGACCTTTAGATTCAACCAAAAAAAATATAGGCAAGGGATTTAGATCCCAAGCCTATATTTTTTCATTTATTTGCTTTCTTTTTTTTGTGTTTTGATTGAAAAAGATGATTAGAAATACACCTGTATAAACATATTGCATAACGAATTGAAAAATCTCTGGTTTGCTATACCATCCAATTAATGCATATAATGCGATGCCAATAGGTTGAGTTTTATGATCTAAAAATGTATTGGATAAATCGAAGAGTTGAGTGTATATCCAATGAGATGAAGAAATGATTTGTTCTGCTTTAAAATATGAAAACAATTCATGAAAACTATAACCTAACATAAATCCTGCTTGCAAGATCAAGTAAATAATAGTTATACTAAAGATTAATTTAAGATTTATTTTAAACAATGATTTATAAATCAAGAAAGCTAAGATACCTGAAAATAGTACACCAAGGATTGCACCTATAGAATAAAATGTTTGATCAACTGAAGCAATGATGAATAACACAACTTCAACACCTTCTCTTGCTACCATGATTGCTGCAAGCATAATAATCGCTTTTTTAGATAAACTGAGACTCATCTTTTCCCTAATTTCAGAAGTCATACTTTGCTTGTTTCTTAAAGCAAAAACAATAAAAGTCGTTATTAGAATCAGAGCTGCAAGAGACGCAATAAATTCCCAAAGCTTGGAAATACTCGAACTACTTGATTGCACGATATCTGAAATGACAAAAAGTAATATACCAAAAATCAAGGAAATAAATAAACCAATGAGTAATCCTTGAATCACATATTTTTTATCTTGCTGACGTTTGGATTTGTTTAAGTATTCTAGCATAATAGCAATGATGACAAAGGCTTCTAGACCTTCTCTAATTCCAAGTACAAATCCTGGTAATATTTCTATGGAAAACATATGTTCACATCCTCACTGGTTTTTAGTATAAAGGTTTTATATATAACATGCAAATCAAATGAAAATGATTCTATTTAGGTCTATAAATAAAGAGTTTGTATAAAAATTTACTAAAAAACGTGGATTAAATCTAAAGAAAAAACGCACATAATGATTTGTGCGTTTTTTCTTATAATCGATTATTTTACTACTTTGTTAATGAAAACAGCTGCTATCTCAGGATCAAATTGAGTACCAGAGCACCTTCTAATTTCTTCAATAGCATCTTGCAAGCTTCTACCCTTATGGTAAGGACGATCCGCTGTCATAGCCTCAAATGAATCAGCTACATTGATAATTCTTGAATACAAAGGAATCTCATTGCCTTTTAATCCTTTAGGATAACCTTTTCCGTCCCATCTTTCGTGATGAGATAGAGCATATTCTGCTAATCCAGAATATTCATCCGCAGCTTTGAGTATTTGATATCCGACTTGCGTATGTGATTTAATGATTTCAAACTCTTCATTTGTCAATTTTCCAGGTTTGTTCAATATTGCATCTGGAATTGATATTTTACCTATATCATGATACATGCCAGCAAGTTCTAAGACATCGGCTTCTTCTTTGCTGAAACCAAGCTCCAACCCAATTGCTCTACAGTATTGGCTCACTCTTTCAGAATGTACTTTCTCATCTGCATACTTGTCTGTTAATGTGTTTAAAATTGCCTTAATGGCGTGATTTCTAATACTTGTACCTACGGTAATTTTGTGTCTGTATAAGAAATTTTCTGCTTGGCTTAATAATTCATCAATATCTCTATTCACATCAGTAACAACTTCATATCCTATAGCAAGAGAGATCTCAATGTTACCAATATTTAAATTCTTGACTAATTCGATGATCTTGTTTTTGTAATCTTGCATCTGTTCAGGATATTTATTTGGAGCAAGAATAGCAAATTCATCTCCACCAATTCGAGCTACGATATCCATAGGATCAAATACTTTTCTAAACAGTCCAGATACAAGTTTAATTGCTTGATCTCCTTGGTTATGACCATAGGCATCATTGATGATTTTTAGCCCATTGATATCAATCATCATCACCCCAAGTGGAAATTTCTCTTCAAAGACGAATTGATGATATGAATGAACGAAATATCTTCTATTATATAGATCGGTCAAATAATCATGATAACTCAAGTATTCGATTTCTTTTTGTTTATGTTTTTCAATTGTAATATCTTCGATATGGACTAGATAACCACTTAATTGATCATCTTTCATGATTGGGGTGACTATCAAATCTAGAACTCTTAGTCCAGTTTTACTTGTACGATATACCTTGGAAGATATGACTTTTTCAAAACTAAATTCCAGTTCAACATGAACTGACTCGAATTTGGCAATTTTATCTTTGAGTTCTTGGTTAAGATTAGGATTGTCAAATAAATTATAACCCTCAAGTTCATTACGATCCAAAACACCAAACATTGTAAGGCACGCTTCATTAGCTTGTATGAATTTTCCATCAGCATCATAATATTCTATAGATATAGGAGATTTTTCAAAAATAGCTTTATATTTTTCATTACTATCATGAAGTGCATCTTCTAATTGTTTACGGTCTGTAATATCGGTAACTATCACTGCAAATTGACCCTTTTGAGGACTATATGTATAAGTTGAATAGTATTTATCGGTTGTTCCTAAGTAGTTCTCATAATATGTTGATTCACCAGTAACCGCCACATTGCCTAAAGTTTTAATCCAATAATCCTCAACCCTTGGCATGACTTCTGATATCTTTTTACCGATGCACATCTCACGTGTGATGCCAGTTAACCTTGTATAACTGTCGTTAATATCTAAGAAAATATAATCTATTGGCACACCTTGTTCATCTAGTATGACTTCATGAAGTGCTAATCCTAGTTGCATTTGTGTAGCTAAAGCTTTATACTTTTCTTCACTTTCAATTAATTGATCTTGAGCATCCTTAAGTTCATTGTAATCAATGAAACTGACAACAACTTCAATGATTTCATCATGAGAATCAAAAATAGGATGACCATTGATAATTACCCATGAAACTTCATTTGAATTTTGTCTAACAATACCCATAATAAGATTTTTCAGTTCTTTTTTACTAGATAGTATGTTACTAAGAGGATATTTGTCAGGTTCAATCAGATTTCTCTTTTCATCTATATAAACAAAACCAAACTCCTTAGTTTTTTTGCCTTTGATATCTTGTTCTTGGAATCCTAAGATTTCAAAAGCTCGATGATTGATGTCTAAAATCGTAGCATCAGCAGCATATATGACAACTCCAGCATTAAGATTATATACCAATTCACGAAATCTCGTTTCACTCTTTAATAAAGTCTCAGTCAAACGATCTTTTTCAGCGTTGATAGCAATCAACTCTTTGTTTTCTCTAATTGATTTTTCTAATTTCTCTAATTGAGAAGCTTTCTCATCATAGTTCAATTTTAATTCTTGATTAAGTTTAGAAATTTGTTGGTTGTGCAAGAAATTTTTACGATTCATAACTTCAACATTGTAAGCACCTACCATACCAAGCACATTAGCTACAATAAAGAACAATGAACTATAAATGAATATATCATTAATTTCTGAATTCCAGATGAAATAGCCAATCATATGCAATATGTAAAGTGACCATCCAACAATTGATGCATTCACAAATCTGAGTTTGATTATGAAATAACTAGAAAAATAAACTAAAAATAATCCACCATAATACACGACATTACCTGGATTAAGGATTAACATGAAAACTACAGCAAGACCACCAATCATGACACTGGTTGAAATTAAAAGTTGATGAATTCTCACAAAAGAATTCATATATGTAAAAACAATAACAATAATAAAAGTAGGTACTACAATAGCAAATCTAATGATGTAAACAATAACTAGATAGTCTGATAGATAAACTGAATCTGTGATCCCAAAAAGTGTGAATAGAGCTATGAATAAAAGATAAGCAACCCGAAGAAATTTAGGTTGTATGAATTGATTTGAATTTCTAAACGCTTTTTCATCTTCAAAAGTAAAACCTTTGACCACAATGATTCACCTCTCTTCCTAACAAAACTAGTCTCTTTTCTTTTTGTGAATCGTCATTTAAAAAAATATCTAGAATGAAATTTGCTTCATACCGATAATATGGTCTCATTATACAATGTTCTTATGATTTAGTGTGAAAACTTAAGATATTCTTAATAAATAAAATCACATGAAAAAAAGAATCTGCTATTTTTTGCTAATTAGCATAACAATAGAGATTCTCTCATATTGATTAATTTTTCATACTATTTTAATTTGTTGTACGCTTCTATCAAGTTATCATATCTTAGATCAAATTGATGATCAATTTCTTGTAATTCTTTATGATTCATTAATCTTTTTACAGCTAATTTGACAATGTCTTTGTATTCCGTAATTGATTGATAGTGAGTAGCAACAGCTTTAATTTTGCGATTATCAAATGTTGTGCTTGCATACTTATCACCATATATTTCTGCTTCAAATTCAGGAAAATGCTTCAAGATAAAATCCATTGGGATGTGAATCACATTGGGTTTGACTCCGACTGCATCGCAAATAAATTGATTGATTTCTTCCCAAGAATATGCTTTTTCAGCAGTTAAATGATAATAATTTCCATATGTCTTCTCATTGCTTAATACATCAATAAAGGCATGTGCAAAATCACCACTATAGGTGAGTGTCCATAAGTTTTGACCATCATCAGGTATGATGATTGGCTTTCCTTCAAGCATTCGATTAATCATTGTATAAGGATGATTCCTACTGCTCAATTGTGACACCAGCATTGTCTCATCATAGGTATGTGATGGTCTAATGATTGTTACATTGAAATCTTTGTTATGGATATTCAAAAGATAGTCTTCACACTTCTTTTTGTTTTCACTATATCCCCAATATTTATTTCCAAGAGGAATCTCTTCAGTTATAGGTATGAAAGGAATAGGTTTCATATAAGCTGATGCACTGCTAATAAAGACAAACTGCTTAGTATGGCCATTATAAAGCTCATAATCACGTTTAACATCATCGACAGTAAAAGATATCCACGAAACAATTGTATCAAAATACATATCCTTAATTAAAGCTTTTATCTCATCTTTTTGATGGATATCACCTTGTAATATTTTAACATCTTTAGGAAGTTTATCGTTTTTACTTCCTCGATTCAATATATAAAGATCAATCCCTTTTTTTATAGCTAACTTAGAGACTTGAGTACTGATAATTCCACTTCCACCTACAAATAAGACTTTCATGTTAGACCTCCATATTGTTTCTATTATCTTAACTCTATCATAGTCAATGATATTATTCAATTAAACGAAAAAAAAGTGATGACACATGGGTCATCACTTCTTGATTCAATTATAAAGCTCAATGTTTAATTGATAGGTCTTAATCTGATAACTTCATAGACTACAAACTCAGTATCTATAGTTACGACACCATCTTCTGATATTGAACCGGTAATATCTTGAATGAAATTGTCAACACCTTTAAAATAGATAGATCCATCATAATCAATAACCAGGTCATTAACACCATTAATCTGTAATCCTTCTGTTAAGTTAACCACATCAAAATAGTAGTAATCTTCTGTTGATTGACTTGCATCATAGGTGAAATGAATGATTGCTGTTTCATCATCATTAATCGCAATGTATCCTTCTTTGAATCTTGTGATTTCAGTAAATGCTGAAATATTTGTATACTTAGCATAATACTTAGCTTCAACTTCATCATAGATTAAGATATAATTGTCATTTCCTTGAACCCATTGTTGCTTTTCAATTAAGTACGTATTATCATCAAGAATAATGACATTATTTAAATTGTATAAGAAATCATAAACACTAATTCTAATCTTCCTATACTCAACGTTTGTTAGAACAAATGTTACTTCGAAGTTTTCATCAATTGGTATTTTGTCACCCTTGTTAAAACGAACAGGTAATGAATAATTGTACCAGGTTTCTGTAGGTTGTTGATATTCGTTACCTTCACCATCAACAATACGGTAGTTTTGAGTATACATGATGCAACCTAAATCAGAAGTACATGTTAATTCATTTTCAAAACTAACAGGTGTTGCTCCTACAAGGACGACTTGATTATATATTTCTTCACCATTTTCAAAAACTACATAACCTGATCCTAAATTGCCATATTCCATCGCACTTGTTGAAAATGCAACCCAAATACCGCAAGTTGTTGAAGCACAAGTCTTGTTTTCTGACAATGACTCTTTTCTATAATCTAGAGTTGCATCAGCCATTTCAACTGTGACATGATATGGTTTTCTATATCCATATTGGACTGTGATATATTGGCTAAAATGATAGAGTTCAGTTCCAAATTCATCGACGACAGTATAAACTGTTTCCTCATTGTTCCAGCAACCATTAATATTTGTACAAATAGCACTTTCTAAAGTCTGTTCTGTTACAATTTGTTTATCTGTTTCAGCAAAATCAATGGTTTCATACATAGGATCACCTTGTTGATAGCTAATCCAATAATAAACCTGATCATATGTTTCATAATAACGGAAGCAGCCAGTTGATGTTGTACATACTTCTGGTGTCATCGTGATGACTGTATCTTCTGTCATTCTATACTCAATATATAATGGAATGGTTTCTCCTTGTGGAATTTGCATCTGATTATAGTATTCACTGAGTAGCTCACCTGTATCATCATAGATTCTAATCTTCACACTTTCATCACATGATGAATAGTTACATACGGTACCAGTAACAACTTTTGTATATTCATAATCAGCAGAATTTGTTTCACCAAGTGTAATTGTATTTAGGAATTTTTCACCAAATGGAACGATGACATTTTGATTCATCCAAATACCCCATTCATTAATTGATTGATCAGTTAGATTGACTTGACTGACACATCCACTAACATTATCACATATTGCATCTGTATCAGAATAAACCTGCTCATATTGGTATGTTGTATTTGCATCTATTTGATAAGTTTCCTTATAATTAGGGACTGGGTCACCCGGATAATAAACTCCAGACGAATCAAGTGTAGCAATAAGATTGCCTTCAGCATCTAAAATCTCAGTTTGCATACTATACCAACAACCATGAATATCTGTACATGCAGGTCTAAATGAGCTGTATGATCCTACACTTCCGATGCTTAAATCACCATCAGCAATAATCTTTTCACCTATAGCATTTTGAAGATATAGATACTGATTTGATGCATAAGGATCTGGTTCATCATCATAGATACTGATCATGAAGCCATTAACATATGAATATGTACTTATTTCATCTTTTTCACCTAATTCGATATAACTTGATGTTAACGTTCCATCAGAATTGATAACATAAAGTAATGTTGTATAATAACCAAGCTCTTCGACATAAGTTTGTACATTATCGTAGAAATATAATTCACCATTAGGGAATGTGACAGGTTGTAAGGTATCTGTATCAGGTATGGTTTTTAAACCATGTGTTTCTGAATACACTTTAATATTACCATCCCATGAATCACAAATAATGTTGTTGTTTCTTGGATCAAGAATGATTTCACAGTTTGTAAAGTTAGCTTTTGTAGCATTGATATACTTTTGTAAGGTAAGTTCGTTTGTTTCACTATCAAAAGAAACTTTCATAACGAAATTTTCTGTAACACTGTCTTCTGTAATAGTATCCATGTAATAAATATCTTCGTTACCGGCAGAAAAACCATAGGATGATATCATGTAATTGTTTACACGATAATAATTCCAATTAAAATATTCACTAATGATTTTATCTACAAAGCGTTGTGTTATCTTAGTAATTGGATTATCTTGGACAACTGCTGTATACTCAATAACCGTGATATCTCTTATATCTTCGATAAAGAAATCTACTTCAAACTGTTGTTGATATTGAAGATTGCCATTTTCATCTAGAACAGGCAAGAATTGCATTTCGAAAATTTGATTGCCATTTTCATCTAAGACTGGTTCTTCTACAATTTCAAAGACAGGTTTTCCATCTTCATCAAAAACTGGATTGCCTTCATCATCAACAATCTGTTGCTCAAAGTATTGAATCAATCCAACCAATTGTTCTTCCATTAAAATAGGTCCTTCAGTATAGATGAGTGGATTACCTTCATTATCAAGCACTGGTACAGACACTTCTTCATAAACCATATTGCCAAATTCATCAACAATTGGATTATTAAATTCATCAAATTGTGGAAGTATTTGAATTTCTATGACTGGCTCATTAAGCGTTACTGAGAGGTGAACATATCTAGAATGATTTTCTTGAAAAGAATATGTGTTTTCAATCTGCTCAACATCTTTAGTTGAAAACATCTTTCCTGAAAGATTGTGAATCAGGTAAATGCCTCCAGCATAGAATGAGTCATATACTTTTTGTGCGAAATTTTCTTGGGTTTGATTATTATTGTAGGTTACTTCGAAAATAACGACTGTATATGCTCCATAAACCTCAAGTGCCAAAGGATTAGATGTGATTTCTACGTTTTGACCTGATGAATCAGTAAAGCTAACTTCTTCAAAGAAACCATCTTCAGTTAATTTAACTATTAAATTTTCTGTATCCTCAATGGTAGCAGTTGTCGCAAGATTAAGCATATCTATATAATCCATACCACCTAAGTTAATGGCATTTTCATAGACATCTCTAGGAACAACAGCAAGTCCTTTAGAGTCTGTTAGGTCAGCGACGAATTCATTCATTAATTCGATTGAATCTAAATTCTCGACTCTTGTCTCATCTTCATAAATTGATATGTTATCAGATATGAAGTTTTCAATGAGCACGCATTCACCATTGATCATGAAGTAGTTTGGTTGACCACATGGATCTTGAATCTCATTTTTTATTGGATCTATCGGATTATTGTCTTCACCTTCCGTACATCCAAAAAGCATAAAAGCTACTACAAAAAATACAAGTACAGTTAATAATTTCCTCATAATATCCTCCATTTTAATTATATTTTTAAGGGATTTTTCTGAATTTTATGTGCCTATTGATTCCTTGATTACTTATGATTCAATAAATTCTAAAACAACTTCGATTGGAATACTAAATCCAATCCCTATAACTGTGACAATGGAACCACCTGAATTTGTGCTATTTAATTTAGAGACATTGATACCAATGATTTGTCCTTCCAAATTGAATAGTGGTCCACCACTACTACCTGGATTAACTGCTGCATCATGTTGAATTAAATCATCCTCAATCTTGGAAATAATTCCTAATGTGACTGTATTTACATAATCTAAATCCACAGGTGTTCCAATAGATAAAACCAGTTCACCAACCATATAATTCACAGGCTCTAATTCACAAATATCTAAGATTTCTGCTGATGTTATTTTAAGAATTGCAAGATCAACACTTGGATCACTTTTTATGAAACTTGCAGATAGATATCTGTCTTGATTGGGAAGATATACCTCAATTGATTGGTAATAACGTATAACATGCTCATTTGTAATGACATAATAATCATTTGAGTCTTGTTCGTAAATCACGCCTGAACCATGGCTTTTTGATTCATCTGGTAGTGTGATTTCAACAACAATTGTGCAGCTTTTTGCCTGACTAGAAACAAGTTTGAGTTGCTCATTAAAATCAACAATTTGAGATTGCATTTCCTCTAATATTTCATTTTTGATTTCTTCTTTTAATTCGTCTTGATCAATCTTTTGACAACCAGCTAAAATAAATATTAGAAAAACGATGAGTAACTTCTTCATTCATGCACCTCGACTGTTAATGATTAGCAAACAAAAAAATCCTTATTATGCATGTTGTCATGCTATTCCTGCCAGAATAGTCAAAATTACAATAAGGTTCAGTCATTTTAGCTATGTATTTTTCAAATGCTTAGAATATGATCAGCCAATAGCTCTATCTGACTGTTCTGTCTTTTGAAAAAAGATTTAGTGTGAAAATATCGATTGCCTATATCACTTTAATCATACCACCAAATAATGACAAATGTCTTAAGTTTATATTACTTTTTTACAAATTTTTTATATATCTTTTGCCATACAAAGGGAAATGACTTGTTTTATTTATGACATATGTCATATACGATAAAAAAATGAGATAAACATTTTTTTCTCAATGTTTACCTCACGAATTGATTCAATTATACTCTAGCTAGAACTGCAATCTTGCAATCCACTTGATATTCAAATCCATTAATGAATATTGGTACTTGAATAATTTTATCATCTATATATTCCACTTTAAAATACTTTTTCCCGATCATAAGCATTTCATTGACTTCCAGACTATCCTTTGCTCTAAAAGTCATGGATGCCATCTGATCATCAATCATTCCATAAATGGGTAAATCCAAATTAATGAACTCACTTGTTACTTTCTTGATTTTCATTGCTTCTTTTTTAAATGCTTGATAAATGTCTATTTTTTCTTTAGTTTCATCAGCAAATTGTTGAACTGAATCGACAACCTTCTCAGTTTGCTTTTTTACTTGTCTAAAAAACTCTTTACTATTCTTTTTCAATTTTGCATGCCTCCATATCAACTCTATTATACCCTTATTCTATGTAAAATGATTAAAAGGTCATTGATTAAAAACAATTTTCCCATGTTTTATAATAAAAAATCATATGTATTTCTCATATTCATTTGAACAAGTTCATCTTTATAGTGTAAAATAGCATTATAAACACCAGAAAAGAGGATAAAAGATGAAAGGTTATGTCATATTAGGCATTTTGATTAACCAAAGAAGTGAAGTTGCTGTTGAAGTACAAGAGGTTTTGACTAAGTTTGGATGTATCATAAAACTCAGACTTGGTTTACATGAAACAGCTAATGTTTGTGCTGAAGATGCTTTTTTATTACTTCAATTAGATGGATCAAAAGAAGAAATAACGACACTTCAAGAAAGTTTGAACATCATTGATGGTGTTGAGACTAAGCTGATTTCATTAGGTAACTAATAAATTTTTTAAGAAAATTCATCTATCATATTTAATGATTTTTTAGTGTGTGTTGATTTACTAATGTTATCAGATGATGAGGTTATTTAATGAACAAAGTGACTTTTAAGGAAATAACAAACGAAAATTTGATGCAGGTTGTCAAATTGAGCAACACCTTAAGTGATGCTCAAAAAAGATGTGTTGCAACCAACGATCGTTCTCTTGCTCAGGCTTATGTTAATCAAGATAAAGCTTGGCCAAGAGCCATTTATTTAGATGAAACACCTATTGGTTTTATCATGTTAAACCTTTCACCACAAGATATACCAAAAGAAGATCATCCAGCACTTGATGTATGGCGATTAATGATTGGAGGACCATATCAATCCAAAGGTTATGGCAAGCAAGTTTTAGATTTAGTGTTGAGCATAGCAAGAGAAAAAAAGATGAAAACTGTCTACCTTTCATGTGATATGGAAGGACCTATGCCTTATCAGTTTTACATCAAATATGGTTTTATAGATACTGGTATTATGGACGAAGATGAAGAGATATTAAAAATCTATGTATAACATCATATAAAATTGATTATCTTTTAAAAAAAGAAACAAACATCAACAGGTACCAATATGTACCTGTTTTTTTTATGTCTGTTTCATCTTATATCTGTAATTGTGCTATTTTTTAAACTTATACTGTCCATCCTTATCCCAAATACCCCAAAATGCGCCATATTCTCCTTCATGATTCATTTTCCATACTTCATCAAAGGATGAAAAATAAAATAGATCAATATTATCTTTTAAAACCCAATTTTGGACTTGCAAAAAGTATTGAAGTGAATTTTCATAAGAAGGTATGGCATCACCATATCTTTCACCTTTTGTTGGCCATCCGGTTTCACTAATGATGACTTTTTTTCCTCTTGCTGCTTTTTGAGCGAATCGGTACATCTCTTTCATATAATCAAGTGATATGTCTAAACCACAATATTCCCAAAATGGATAACAGTTCGCTAAAACAACATCAACTTCATCAACAATTTCTGGATAGTTTTCAAATGTATAATATGCATCCACATATCCAACAAGAACATTTGGTACAGCTTCCTTCACTTTTCTAATATATGTGATTAATTGCTCAACCTCTATATCTTCTCTTAGAAGAACCTCATTACCTATTGCTAAAATATCTGCATATCCTGCTTTAGCAATAGCTACAGCATTATTGATTTCTAGCTCATTAGATGCTTCATCATCACTAATCCATGCACCAACGAGTGTTTTTAGGCTCTTCTCATGTGCAATTCTAGGAATGACTTCATTACCATTGGAGCACGAAAATGTGCGAATCCATTTTGTATAGGGACGAACAATTTCTAATCTGTCAGCAATTTGCTGATCACTGATTTGTGATAATAAACTAGGATTTTGATCTTCAAGGTAAGGACTGAAACTGATGCCATGAATCTGATGAGATAAAATATCCCACATTTCATTTTCTTGTTCTAAAATGCTCTTTTTTGGAGCTAATTCCTTTTTTAGTTCGTTACGATCAACATCCAAGTATAATAATTTTTTTCTAGGTTTAGACATTTCAGTTCCTCCTCTTTTTATCTTAAAAAATTAAAGATTCAATAAATTAATTATACTACATATTATATCACGACAAATCTATTTGCTTTTGTTATAAAATCTCAATATATTTAATGAATAGAGTTTTATAATAAAACAATAGATAAACCTTGATCTTGCTTGACATAAATAAAAAAGGCCATACTGGCCCATATATCATAAGATAGGTATTCCCCATATATTAAATCACAAAACTTACTTCTACAAAATAAACGTAAATCATTGCTTAATGAGAAAATTGAAACTGTAAATCCCAATACTAAACTCTTTAATCTAGTAAACTAAAAATCTATATATGGGGAATACACCTTCAGTATACTCTTTATTTGCGTAATGTCAAATTAAAATATCTTTTCTAAATCAAGGTTTCTTTAAGCATAAAAAAAAGAACAAATGCAAATGCACTTGTTCTTTAGTTGCTTTTTAGAGTTATTCATTTAAATCTGTATCTTGTTCAAATACATTTTTTGTCTTATAAAGATTGTCATATATTTCTTTGAAATATAAAGTTCTAGCTGTTGCATGTTGAGGTACAATCCATAACCATAAAATGCCAAACGTGAATAAACCAATGAAATACCATCCTAAGTAGCTTAAATCCAAAATGAATAAATCCATTTTGTACCCATCAGTAACTTTTTTCGACTCTTCGATGGCTTCAGTTGCTGATAAATTAGGTTGTCTAAATAATAAATAGAAACTCATAGAATATGCATAACTTTTCATGATTCCAGGAATAATGAATAATAGTGTCCATAAAATAGTGAACAAAGTAATCAAGAACTGAAGTGCAATAGATCTTACAGGTTCTTCTTTAATACCAACAACTAAAATTTCTTCAATAACAGGTTTCTCATTATCTGCAGTTTGAATATACATCTGTGTTGTAGAGTATAGAATAACAGCTCCAATAATAAATAATAAGACATCAAATAAGAAAACAATAGCTGGTTGACCTGGATCAATCATTTCTCTATGAAGAAATGGTGTAAATTCATATTGATATGTAGGGCCAAACAATTCCGCTGATATCTGAGATATTCCAAATGTGATTAATCCAAAGATTAAAGTAATTGGAATGACAGATGAATATTTTCCTACTAACTGCGCTTTTGCCTTGCTTTTGTAAGTATAACGTGATTCTTGCATTATTTTATCTCCCCATGTATAGTTTTTACATCTATTAATATATTAGCATATTATTGCTAAAAATAGTTAATGACTTCTCTTTTTTATTTAGGAAAGTGTTACTGATGTAAAACTTCTTGCTGCTACTGTTTTCGTAATCATTTCTCCATCAGGATCTACGAAGAAAACTGTTTCTTCTTCATTGCTCGAATTCCAAATCATAGCTCTAACAGTGCCATTTGCGTCAATATAAATTGATGATGTAGCACGCTCATGGACCATCATATGGTAACTATCGGTTTTTTGTCCATAACTCTTTAAACCATTAATTAAATAATATGTTTGTGATAAATCGCTTGGATAATCATCATTAAGTATCAATGTAGGGTTAAATTGATTCAATGCAACTGTAGGATCTATTAATGCTTGAATACTCCACATATTGGCATACCAAGTATCAATGGTTTGATTATTAGCACTTAAGTAATTTTGGTAGATATCAGTTAAACGTGCTCTTTCAACGTCATTTGTCGCATAATTTGATAAATACTCACCATTAGGTAACCATTGAATACCATAGATGAATGTTGGTTTTGCTCCAAACCAAGTAGCGTAGTCATACTTGCCACCCCATATCATACCTGCAACGGATGCATAGTCACTGTATTTTGGTGGGAATATTTCTTCAGAATAATCAAACATGTATGTTTTTGCTGAATTAAGTTCTGATACGAATCCATAAATAGCAGCATCTCTTAATTCTGTATCACCTATGTTAAGTGCCCATAAATAACCACCTAACCATGATTGTAATGCTTCACTGGAGGATTCAATATTGTTTCCTTCTGCAAAGGTACCAAATCCATGAGCCCATGTATGACCTGCCCAGGGATCAAATGATCGCAAATAAGCAAAATCATAATCATCTTTTTTCGGATACATGTAGTCATTAAGTAATAAGGATACAATATCACCATAATCATCAGTAAATGAATCATCGTACATCGCTAGTACGCTAGCTCCATAAACTAAATAACCATGTGTGAAGCTGTGATCACTCATCTCACCAGCTGTATTAAAGTCATTGTTTGAATAGTAAACTGTACCCCATGCTTCATTGTAATATAAATATTTATCATCACTTGTTGATGAATAAGTAAACCAATCAGCCAAAAGATATCTCAATTTTGATATGAATTCATTCTTAAAGGTAGTATTTCCAATTTGATCTGCAATGATGATCCCTTGTGCAAGTGGATAAATCGCTTTACCATTCCAATAAGGTCCATCCTCATTTAAAAAGTTTTCTGTATCATTAATTTCTGTACGTGTTCCTAAATCTGTCAAATAGGATGTTATACTAGATTGACTAAACTCTGAATTCGTTGGCAAAGTCATTCCAGGTAATAACCCATTAAAAGATAGTTCTGTTTGAAAATGTGAACCTATAGTTGCTTTCAATTCACCTCGAACAGTCTCAAATGAATAATCAGTTAATGCTTGATCACTATTTTGATAGTGATGCGGCATCATAAACTGAACTGGTTCATTATGATTGCTTGATTTTAGATATTGTGTTGCAATATGATAATCTGTCTTAACTAAGCTATTGATATGGTCAACATTATATGTAACATCTCCAGTTAATGTTTTAGCATAAGCATGATCATGATAAAAAGATGCTTCACTCAAATATTGAATTGCGGCAACTGAGAAATAATTCTCATCTGCAAGATTCATGCTAACTCTGTTTAATAATCCAAATGGGTGATTAACACTACTGATATTAAATAGTGTATTGTCTGGAGTGCTAATTAAAAAGTATCTATCTGCATATATAGGCTGTCCTACTTGTGCAGGACGATATGTATCATAACCTACATGCTTATGGACTAGTTTAACAACAATCCCATCACCGGTATATGTTGAACCGCTTATTGGGTTTCCATTAACTGTAAAGTATTCATAATTATCTACACCATTAGAGCCCATGCTCAAATATGCTGAACTAGGATTCATGACTTCTGCAAATATATAAGGAGAACCTTGAGCATAGGTAACAACCATATGATCTTCAGGTTGTCCAGTATTTCTCATTGCAACTTTGACTGTTGTATCACTACTGTCGATGACATGTGTTGTGTAACCTAAATTTAAGGTCGTTGTTTTCATAAACATATCTGGTAGTGCTAGTGAAAAGTTTGCCATTGTATTAAGACCCTCTGGATTCCAATATTGGACAAATCCTGTCCCAGGGTTTGTTATCTCAACACCATCATTATTAAATGCTGATCTAAAAGGGTTTGTGTATATACCATTGCTACCACCATAATTTGCAGCAAGCAATGATGTCCACCAACCATTTGATGGAACTGCTGATGTCAATAAATCTTGATTTAGAAGTTGTGGTTGAATTGGATGAACAATATCGGAAGCTGCCCCACTTCTATATGATCCCGCATTGGCATGAATTGTGGTTGCTGTAATTGAATTTCTTGTATCAGGATCACGATGAATCGTCCCAGCACTCACAGTCACATTTCTTGTTTCATCTATAGAATCATCACCATAAGTCATTTGATATGATAATGAGTATGTTCCAACAGTACCATAATCTACTGTGCCTTCAACTTCAAACATATATGATATGTCATCACCTAACTGATTGATGACTTCAATATCTTTTAAAGGATCAAAATACTCATTTTGAGTAACCTCTATATCATCTAAACCTATGACTTGCTCAATTGATAATGGAAGTGTTTCATCTGTCGGAGGATTTTGTTTACCACCATCTGCACAAGCACTCAAAACAAATAATAAGATAAATATTATTAATGTAATACTTTTTTTAATCATTAAATAGACCTCCGTATTAATCATTCTATAAATCAATCATACCATAAATATTAAAAAAGGAAACCGATTTCTTACTTTTTGTAAATAACGTATTATTATATAATAAAAACTCAACCTTATGGATCTAATATCCCTAATTGTTGAGTTTTCATTCAATGTATGAAATTCAATTCATAAATCTATTTTCTATCTTCGTCTTTTTCTTCATCAATAATAATGTTTCTAAATCTATTTTTGATCGATTCAGTTCCGAATTCAACAAAAGCATTCTTTTGTGGAAAAAATATCGTATTAATGATTGGAATCAGTAAAAACATAATCCATGTTGGATGCCATTCATCTGTAATTAATCCAATTGCAATATAACTTCCTGTTACTATGATACCAACAAGCTTTCTTGCATTGATCTTCTTCTCAACAATTAAATTGACGATTGGAACTAGAAGAAATACCATCCAACCAGGATGCCAAAGATCAAAACCAAAACCTAACCATAAAAACAGGATTAAGCTAACCATCGGCATGATTTCACTTAGTTTTTTAAATGGTTTTCCTGTAAGTAAAATCCAGCTTATTGGGATGAGTAAGAAAAATGTCCAACCTAGAGACCAATTTTCTAAATATAGTCCAGCTCCTAAGAAAAGTAATAAGCTAATTAAAGGCATAACAGCAATTATTCGTCTTTTTATCATGAAATATCCTCCCTTTTTCAAGTTTATTATAGCATGATTTGCTCCATTTAATTCATATGATTCATCACATATATTTCAATTTGGAAATTGTTAAATAAAAAATGAATCTTCCTATGTTAAAAAGGCAGAAGTCGCTATTTTACGAGAATTTCTGCTTTTTGCAAAAATATCATATATATTTGCGTAAAAAAATATCATTTTAGACTTGATATCTGACAAATGTAATGATATGATGTAAATATAAAGATATATATAAGCGCAAATATAATTTAATATTTCACTAGAGAACATAAAGAGTTATTTTTAAAACAATGATCAGGTTATATGTTCTTATTTTTTTAAAATATTAAAGTAAGCGCTTACAAATTTTATAGGTGAACGAGATGCTGGATTTATTACGTAAAATGAACCCTTCCTTAAAACTTTATTCCATATTTGATTCATCTTTTTCTGCCTTTGGGAAAATTCTCGATATGAGTCATTTTTCTCAATTAAGTTCATACATGAATAGTGAAGCCATCATGCCTGAATCTGGTAATTACTATATTGCTCATGACGAACATTTTGCACTTTCTATATCAAATAAAGATATATATAAAGATATTTTTGGAGATATGCCAATCGAGTTTGGATATGTAAATGGATTTAATAGCCACCTTAATGCTTTGGAATATCACAAATCTTCTGAAATTAATGTCGCTCTAACACCTCTTGTTCTACTTCTTGGTCATTTCAAAGATATTAAAGATGATTCATATGATACAAAACAGTTAACAGCATTTTATGTGCCACAAAACACAGCAATTGAAATTTATCCGAAAGTTTTACACTTCTCACCTTGTAAAGTTTCAGATTCAGGATTTAAGTGTGCTGTAATTCTGCCATATGGAACAAACATGAATTTCATAAAGCCTTTGACAACATATGATGAAAACAGATTTTTATTCAAGACAAACAAATGGTTATTGTGCCACCAAGAGAATCGAAAATTGATTGATCTTGGAGCTTATATAGGGTTAACTGGAGTTAACTATGAAATATTTTACAAATAGAGGTTAATATGATCCAATTCATTCCTTCAAACGAAGGAGTATCCATTTTATTCAATCAAGAACTTATCATAAAACATCATCATAGTCATCCATCTTTCTATGTTGGAAATGGCAATGATCACATCGAAAGTTATCGAGGAAATTACAAAATTGATGATTACATCGAAAGTAGAATTCCACTCGAGTCTTATAAAATAGATGACCATAAGATTACTTTTTATCATCATGAAATTGAGCTCATTTTATTATTCAAAGAAATCGATGGCAGATTGATTGTTCAGCTTCAATCCAATCAAGTATTTAATAGATTTTGGATGAGACTATATGCAACACCTGAAGAAAAAGTCTATGGATGTGGAGAACAAGCCTCATATTTTAACCTTAGACACCGAAATTATCCACTTTGGACATCAGAACCAGGTGTGGGTAGAGATAAAAATTCATTAACGACTTTCTATGCTGATTTAAACGACAAAGCTGGTGGAGATTATTATACGACTTATTATCCTGAACCAACCTTTGTATCTACAAGAAAATACTGGATTCATCTTGATACATTTGCTTATGCTGATTTCAACTTTAAAAATGATTCATTTCATGAACTTCATCTATGGGAAATTCCAAATCAAATCATTTTATCTATAAAACCTACATATCTCGAATTAATTACTGATTTAACCGATTATACAAAAAGACCACCAAAACTTCCGGATTTCTTAACTGATGGCATGATTCTTGGTGTTCAAGGTGGGCTTGAACAAGTTCTAAAATATCTAAAGCAAGCCCAAAATGCTGGAGTTAAGGTCAGTGGATTATGGTGCCAAGATTGGGCAGGACATAATTACACATCCTTTGGCAAACGTTTATATTGGAATTGGGTATTAAATGAAAAAGTCTACCCAAATCTAAAAGAAGAAATTAGAAAATTAGATCAACAAAATGTTGCTTTTCTGACATATATCTGTCCCTTCCTTCTTGAAAATGAAACTCTATTTAATGAAGCAGCTCAAAACAATTATCTCGCATTTAATAAAGAAGGCTTCATATATAAAGTTGATTTTGGTGAATTTGATTGTGGTATCGTTGATTTGACTAATCCTGATGCATACAATTGGTACAAAAACATCATTAAGACAAATATTATTGATCTAGGTATCAAAGGCTGGATGGCAGATTTTGGTGAATATCTACCCGTTGATTGCATACTTCATAATGGGAAAGATGCGAAATTGATGCATAACGAATGGCCTGTGTTATGGGCAAAATGCAATTATGAAGCAGTTCAAGAGTCAAATAAGTTAGGTGAGATATTTTATTTCATGAGAGCTGGAGCACACGGATCTCAACATTATGCCACATCCTTATGGGCAGGTGATCAAAGTGTTAACTGGGAAACACATGATGGTATCGCATCAGTTATTCCTTCTGCTCTATCAACAGGTATCATAGGTAATCCTTTTACCCACAGTGATATCGGAGGTTATACTAGCCTATATGGCAATATTAGAACCAAAGAATTATTTGAGCGTTGGTGTGAAATGAATGTTTTTACTTCCTACATGAGAACACATGAAGGAAACAGACCTTCTACCAATTTTCAATTCTATAATGATGATGATACTTTAGCTTTAATGGCACGCATGACAAATATCAGAGTTGACCTGAAGCCTTATATTATCTCATTGATTCAAGAAGCAACTCAATTAGGTTATTCAGTTCAACGTCCTATATTTATACATTATGAATCATGTAGTCAAGCATATGATATTCAATATGCTTATATGTTTGGATCAGAAATGCTAGTGCAACCAATTGTTCAACCTTATCAAAATGTTCAAGAGGTTTATTTACCAGATGATGAATGGGTTCATCTATGGACTGGTGATATTTATACGGGAAATCAAAGTATTATCGTTAAAGCACCTATTGGATTTCCACCTGTGTTTTATAGAAAACTAGGAAAATATAGATCCTTATTTGAGGAAATTACTAAGAAATACAAACTGTAAAGGAGAAAATTATGGCGAAAAAAGAACAAACCTATAGGTCCTTTATTCTTAAACAAAAAATAGTCCCCTATCTGTTTTTAGGACCCAATCTATTGATATTTTCGATATTTATCATTTTACCAGCGCTTATAGGTATCTATTATTCCTTTACTGATATGACATTATTCACATTCTCCGTAAGTGATGCAAATTTTATTGGTTTAGATAACTATAGAGCATTACTACAGGATCAAGACTTTATTGCTGCTTTGTGGAACACAATCAAATTAGTTGTAGTCACAGTTCCAATTATGTTTGTTACATCTTTACTTGTTGCTGTACTTCTTGTTCAGCCTCTCAAAGCAAAAGGATTCTTTAGAGCAGTTTACTATTGGCCGGTTATGATTTCAGCAGTTGTTGTTGGTATTATCTGGCAATGGATACTCGCAGGCAATTTCGGACTTTTCAATACAATCATCAAGTCATTAGGATTTGATCCAATTGAGACTTTGATTAATCCAAGATTTGCATGGTGGTCTGTTGTATTTGCAATTGTTTGGTCAAGAACCGGATATTACATGATCGTATTCGTTGCTGCATTGCTTTCTATTCCAGAATCTCTTTATGAAGCTGCTGAAATGGATGGAGCAAATAAATTACAGAAATTTAGACATATTACATATCCATCACTTAGAGCTGCTAGACTCATGGTATTCATCTTAGTCACGATGGAAATATTTAAAATCTATCCACTTGTTGTCACATTGACTGGTGGTGGACCATTTGATTCAACTCAATTTACTGTTCAATACATCTATGAAATGGCATTTAAGAAATATCAGGTTGGCTTGGCTAGTTCCATGTCAGTTGTCATGCTATTGATTGTTACTATTTTCACTGCACTCAACTTCTTCTTATCGAAGCGAGGTGAAAATAAATGAGAAAAATGACAGTTGCGAATTATATCATTGCAGGCATTCTCGTTTTCATCTTCTTAATGCCTGTAATCTATATCATTTCTTCTTCTTTTAAACCAATAAACGAGTTGTTTTCTCCAACTCCAACATTTTTTCCAATCCAATGGACTTTTGCGAATTATGGCGCAGCATTAAGTCGAGGTGATTTTGGGAAATACATATTCAATTCATTTCTAGTTGCAATATCATCCACATTTATAGCTGTCATTATCAATACAATGAGTGGTTATGCATTAGCTAAGTTCCGTTTCAAATTTGATAATGTGATCATGCTTGTCATTTTATCAACAATCATGTTGCCACTAGAAGTCATCATGGTTCCTATATTTTCAGTCTTAAAATTCTTCGGTTTATATAACTCGTTATGGGCACTCATCATTCCGCCTGCAGCAACACCTACAGGCATCTTCTTGATGAGACAATATTTGCTTACAATTCCTGATGAGATTATACAATCAGCAAGAATTGATGGTGCATCCGAAGGAAGAATATTCTTTAGCATCATATTACCAAATGCTAAACCTGCAATTGCAACACTTGCTATCTTCTCGTTTATGTGGAGATGGAATGATTATGTTTGGCCATTAATAGCAATCAGTTCTCCAAGAAAGTATACATTACAACTTGCTATTGCCAATTTTACAGGTGAGTTTGGAACAGATTATAGTTCTATACTTGCTATGTCAGCAATTTCGATGATTCCAATGTTGATTGTCTTTATTATTTTCCAAAGACAATTTGTTCAAGGCACAGTGGAATCTGGTATGAAAGGGTAAATACTGTGACCAACACAGGAATTTAAAAAAATAGGAGGAAAAAAATGAAGAAAGTTTTATTTATGCTTTTTGCAGTCTTATCAGTACTTGTACTTGTTGGCTGTAAAGATGAAGGAGTTACTGAACTCCAAATGTTATGGTGGAGTGATGGTACTGAAGGTGATGTAATGCAAACGCTTCTAGATGATTATCTTGAAGAAACTGGTATTACTATCGAATTAGTTCCAATTGCTTATAATGATTATGAAGCTAGACTAGCTACTATGATTAGTGGTGAAGAAGCACCAGCGTTAGCACGTGTTACTGAAGGTCACTTAAATAACTTCAAGACTCAAATCTTACCTCTTGATGATGTTGGTAGTGTCAAAAGTCTTGATTTTGACCTACTTTCTTCTTATTTTTATACTCTTCATTTTAATAAAAAAAGAGTAGTTAATCCCGTGTTATAATGAATGTGCGAACAAACCATTAAAGGAGATCAACTACCCATGGAAAGTTTAACACATTTTATTGAAATTTTAAAGACTTTAGAACTAAATATTTTTATTATCAATACGAATTTAGAACCATTAATAATGAATCAGTATGTTCCACCCCATTTAGAAGAATTAACAAAGGATCCAGAAATCAATAAATACATTGATTCAATCAATCAACAATTAATCTGTTTAAATGAATTGATATCTCCAATAGCAAAATCAGCTAAAGCAGCAACTTACACAAAGAACTTAGACCGAACAGAACCTTATGCAAACTTCATTATCGATGAAGCTCCAGTTGTTAAAGAAGGCCATTATAAACAGTTATCCTTTGAAGAATTATTGGTAAATTCCACGAAGGAAATCAAACCTATCAAGAGACAAAAACCATTTGATTATAGTGGAACTTGTATTCATTGTGGTGCCCCTAATGGGTTTATATACTCTCATACGAAAACTCAACTTCGGTGTAAAGTATGTTTAGGCACATTTACGATACACCCTGCTTATCACGAAGAAATTACACATCATTGTCCTCATTGTGAGTTTAAACTATCACTGAAACATATTCGTTCGGATTACAACGTTTTAACCTGTAATAATGATTCTTGTCCATTTTATATCAAAAACCAAAAATTATTAAAATCTGGTAACGCTAATCATTTAAAGGTTCACAAAAACGCATATAAATTAAGATATAATTTTAGACTATTTGACTTCAATATCCCTGAGATAAAGTCTAATCTGCCTTTTTCTATTCATTCTAAAATAGACTTATCTAAGATTCATCATTCTCAATATACGTTAGGATTAGTCTTAACATATTATGTGAACTATGGACTTTCTTCTAGAAAAACTTCTAGAATATTACACGAAATTCATGGCATTAAAATATCGCACCAAACCATTGTTAATTACGCTGAGGCTACTGCTTCGATTACTGAAGCATTAAATGATGCATATCCTTATGAGTTGTCTAATACAATTACGTTCGATGAAACTTATATTAAAGTTAAGGGTAAATCAAACTATGTCTTTTTTGGTTCAGATACCTTAAACAAAATAATTACTTCTTATCGAATCTTTAAACATCGTAGTACTAGAAACGCAGTTACCACTTTATATCAAACATTCAATAAGTTTCCAATCATTCCATCTGATTTAAATATCGTCACAGATGGTAATCCCATCTACAATGCATCCCAGGTTTTCTTTTCCATGAATGATATTAAATTTGATTTATATCAAGTGATAGGTGTTGAAAACAAGGATGATGTGTCTCGTAAATGGCGTAGCTTTAAACAAGTTGAAGAGCGTCTTAATCGAACCTACAAACAAAATTACTATGGGACGAACGGTTATGGAAGCTTAAGAAACGCTAATGTTTATATGTCTCTTTATGTTTCTTTCTATAACTTCTTACGATCTCACTCAGCTCTTAAATATAGAACTCCTATTCAATTAGATATTATTGAAGATGATGATCTAATGCCTAATAAATGGTTAAAACTTTTAGCTTATTCCAGTACTCTTTTTAAGCCTCTAGAATATATCGCTTAATTCATTCTTCCATTAAACTTTTGACACTACCATGATGTTTATGATACTTCTGGTTTCACTAACTTATTCTACAATGCAGATGGCGATGTCATCTCATTACCAATGGATATCACTGCTAATGGTCTATTTGTCAATCTTGACTTATTAGAAGCTAATGGTGTTAACTATCCTGAGCTTGGAGATCCAGTTTGGACTTGGGCAGAATTCGAAACTGAAATGTTAAAGCTTAAGGATAAAGCTGGCGTTACCGCTCCTGGTCTATTTGATCACCAAGGACATAGATTTATGCCTTTGCTATATCAAAATGGCGTTAAAATTTGGTCAACTCCATACTCAGCTAGTAATTTAAAATCTACTGCTGCTGTTGAAGTAGTTCAAATGATGATGGACTTCTATGAAGAAGGTTTCTTACCACTTGATACTTATGTCACTAAGAATTCAGCTTCATTATTCCGTACTGGTCAATATGGTTTCCATATTTCAGGTAACTGGAATGTCAGTGGTTATCAAGATTTAACTTTTGATTGGGCAGTTGTTCCAATGCCAAAGATGGCAAACCGTGCAACAATCCTTGGTGGTAAATCACTAGCTGCTTTTGATGGCAGTGGTGCTGAAAAAGAAGCTAAAGACTTCATCGCTTGGATGTCAGAAGGTGCTCAACATGACGCTTATACTGGTGGTGTTCCTTACTTAACTCCAAGATTAGGTGCTACAGTTAATTATGGTGATTTTGCTGATCAATATGCAGTATTCTTAGATGAAATTGCAAACACAAATGAAATGTATGTACAAGACTGGTTAAACCAAGTTATGATTCCAGGTATGTACCCACTCATTAATCAATTTGTTCAAGACATTGCAGATCCAAACAACACAAAGACTGCTCTACAACTTCTTACTGATTTAGAAACTGCTCTAAAAGCAGCTGCACCAACAAGTTAATTTTTAAAAATGCAATTCAATCGATGATTAGGTGTCACGAATTTTCGTGGCACCTGATGATTGATGCATTAAAATCTTTGATTAGTTATGTAAGAGACCATAGAGAGACTAATTAATCAAATATTTTAGTGAAGTATAGGAGAAATATATGAAAAAATTTGAAGTTTTATATGTACCAATTGGAGTACCGACATTTCATCTTGAATCAGCACAAACTGCATTCGAGTCATCAATTAAATTAATACGTTCTTTTGCTGCTGATGCAATTGTTCCTAATGAAATGCTTCTTTCACTAGACTTGCTAAAGGATTTCATTCAAGATAGAAATCCAGATTTAGTCATTTTACAAAATGTGACATTTGCGAATTCTGCATATGCTACTGAAGTTTTCAAACGAATCAATGCACCAATATTGCTTTGGACACTCAGAGAACCTGTTATTGATGGTGGAAGACTGCGTCTTAATTCTTTAACTGGTGCTTTTTCTGCTGGATATGCACATTACAATATGAAAACTGATCATTTTCAGTATCTATATGGCTCACCAGATGAAAAACAAGTTCAATCATCATTATCAAAGGTCATTGAAGTCGCAAAAATCAAGCATTCGATGAAAGATATGAATTTATTGATGATAGGTCATACACCTCAGGGGTTTGGGTTTGGTCGTGCTCTAGATTTAGAAATGGCTAGAACTTTTGGAGTCAATCTATTATCTATTGAATCACGAGAACTCACACAAATGGCTAAAGCATTGAAAGATGAAGATACAGAACAAGTTTCTATGAAAGCCTTTGAAAAGATGGTTGGTTTAGAACATACAGAATCAAAAAACAAAATTGATTTTCTAAAATTATATGCAATATACAAAGCCTATATTGATAAGAACAATATCAAAGCAATCGCTTCAAGATGTTGGCCAGACTTTTTCACTGACTATGGCACTCCTGTTTGTGGTGTGTTAGGTTTGCTTAATGATGACAATATTGCTGCTGCTTGCGAAGCAGATGCTTATGGTGCATTATCTATGTACATTGGTCAGCAACTCACAAAAATACCAACATATTTAGGAGATCCTGTTTCCATTGATGAAATTGAAAACACCATGACATTTTGGCATTGTGGTACCGCTGCTTGTTCTTTAGCAAGACTTGATACAGGTGCAACTACTGGTGTTCATCCTAATCGCAAGATTGGGCCAACAATGGAGTTTGGTCTAAGACCAAGCAAGAAAGCAACTATCTTTAGAATTGGTAGAAAACCTGATGGTAGCTTTAGATTTTTCTTAACTCATGGTGAAATTTTAGATAAACCTCAACAATTCTTAGGTACCTCAATGGTTGTAAAAGTTGAGCCTAATGTTAAATATCTACTAGGACAAATGGTTAAGAATGGTTGGGAACCACATTTTGTTGTTTTATATGATGATGTGGTTGAAGAATTAACAATTTTAGCAGAGATGCTTAACATCGAGATATGCAAATACTAGGAGACATAACAATGAATGCGAAAAGTTATTTAGAATCACAAGCAAAAGAAATCAGAAAGCTGACACTGAATTGTATCGCCACTTTAGGTGTTGGACATGTTGGTGGTAGTTTATCAATTGCTGACATATTAGCAGTTCTATATTTTGATCAAATGCATATTGATCCAAAAAATCCAAATATGCCAGATCGTGATCGTTTTGTACTATCTAAAGGACATGGCGGTCCAGCTGTTTATGCCACTTTAGCCCTAAAGGGTTACTTTCCTATGGAACTTTTAGATACATTAAACAAACCAAATACCAATTTACCCAGCCACACTGATAAAAATAAGACGATAGGTGTCGATATGACAACAGGATCCTTGGGTCAAGGATTTTCAGCTTCAGTTGGGATGGCTACTGCTATCCAAATGGATAAAGGAGCCAATTACGTATATGCAATCATCGGAGATGGTGAGAGTCAAGAAGGTCAGATTTGGGAAGCTTCTATGTTTGCTGGAAACCGCAAATTGGATCATTTAATAGCATTTACAGATCGTAACTTGATGCAAATCGATGGCGAAGTTAAAGGCATCAACGATGTCAGTCCATTAGATGATAAATGGAGAGCTTTCAATTGGCATGTACAAGTTATTGATGGACATGATGTATTAGCTATTAAAGATGCTATCATTGAAGCCAAAAAAGCAATAGGTAAACCTTCAATGATTATATGTAACACAATTAAAGGCAAGGGTGCTAATTTCTGTGAGGGTCAAGCAGCATCTCATAATATGAACGTGACAAAAGAAATGGCTCAAAAAGCAATTGAAGGGATGAACTAATCATGGAACTAAGAAATAGACAATTAAGAGACATATATGTAGATTTACTCATTCACTATGCTGAAATCTATCCTGAAATAGTCATTGTTGAAGCTGATTTGATGAAAGCACTCAAGACAACACTATTTGCTGAAAAATACCCAGAACGTGTCGTCAATGTTGGTGTTGCTGAATCTAATATGATTGGTGTTGCTTCAGGATTATCTAATATGGGTAAACTTCCATTCACACATACTTTCACGCCTTTTGCTACAAGACGTGTTTATGACCAAGTTATGCTATCTGTAGCTTATGCTCAACTCAATGTCAAAATGGTAGGTTCAGATCCTGGCATTATGGCACAACTTAATGGTGGTACACACATGTCACTCGAGGATGCTGGCATTATGAGAAATATTCCAACAATGACTATTTTTGAACCTGTTGATGGTGTTCAACTTGCTGCGATGTTTCCACAAATAATTAAACATTATGGACCAATGTACATACGTTTATTACGTCAAGAATTTGATCCTATATTTGCAGATGATCAAGTCTTCGAATTGGGAAAAGCCACACCTATTATTGAGGGTACTGATGTCACCATATTTGCAACAGGCATCATGGTTAAAGAAGCCTTGGATGCTCAAAAAATATTACTTGAAAAAGGTGTTTCTGCAAGTGTCATCAATATCCATACATTAAAACCTATTGATGTTGATGCTATTGTCAAAGAAGCTAAAAAAACTAAAGCAGTTGTCACCGCTGAAAATCACAATATCATCAATGGATTGGGTAGTGCAGTTGCTGAGGTTTTAGCAGAAAATTGTCCTACTGTTATGGAAAGAGTTGGAACAAAAGATCATTTTGGTGAAGTGGGTAAAAAAGATTTTCTCATGGAAAAATTTGGTCTAAAAGCACAAAATATTGTGGATGCAGTAAATAAAGTTTTACTAAGAAAAAATACTTGTTGCAAGGGAGAATAACTAGATGAGAAAAATATTTATCGGATCAGATAAGTCCGGATTTGCGCTTAAAGAAGCCATTAAATCTTATTTAAAAGATAATGATTATGATGTGTTGGATATTGGAACAACAGATGAAGAAAAACCATTTCCATTTTTTGAAGTAGCTCAAGCAGGAGCAAAGAAAATTCAAAATCATGAATTTGAACAAGGCATCTTGATATGTGGTACTGGAATGGGAATGTCTATTGTTGCTAATAAGCATGAAGGTGTTCATGCTGCTGCTTGCGAAAGTGTTTATGCTGCTGAAAAAGCACGCGCTATCAATGACTGTAATGTTCTTTGTATGGGTGGTTGGATTATTGCACCAATCATGGGAGTAGAGATGGCTAAAACTTTTTTAAATACGAGCTTTACTCAAAATCTTGAAGATTGGCGTGCAAGAAACCTAGAAAAAGCTAGAGTTGTTGTGCGTGAAATTGAAAAGGAAAGTTTTCATAAATAAGCACTAAGGAGCCTTTATAAATGATTGCTATTATTTCTTTACTTTCACTTGTTATTGCCATAGCTATAGGCTTTTGGAAAAACATCAATGTTGGGCTCATCGCTCTGGCTTTTTCACTTATTCTTGGTTATTATGTTGGTGGAATTCCGATTAATACAATTATTAGTTATTGGCCCTTAAAATTATTTTTTACAACCTTTGGAATTACCTTATTATTTAGCATTGCAAAATTAAATGGTACATTAGAAAAAATTTCTAAGTTTATTATCTTTCAAAGTCGTGGCAGAAAAATATTAATACCTGTCATATTTTATGTACTTGCTTTAGTTATCGCTTCCGTAGGACCTGGTAATATATCAACTAGTGCATTATTATTACCCATAGGTTTAGCTATTGCATTTCAAACAGGTATATCTATCTTAATGGTCAGTAGTCTGATCATATTAGGTTCGATTGCTGGAGGTTTATCACCATTAGCTCCAAATGGTATCGTTGCTCTTGATTTAGCTTTGAGTAATGGTGTTGGTGACTTGGGTTTTAGCATCTTCCTATTCAACGTACTATCTATGACTTTATTCTCAATTTTAATTTTCATTGTCTTAGGTGGATTCAAACTTCACGGAGATCATGTGGAAATATCAAAACCAGGCAAATTTAATAGGGAACAAATTATTACTATGATTGCGGTTGTTCTTCTTGTGCTTTGGGTTATCATTGGTGGTGTCAATGTTGGATTTGCAGCATTTGCATTTTCTGCAATTCTACTCATTTTAAAAGCTGCTGATCAGAATGAGTCTATTCAACATGTCCCATGGTCTACATTATTGCTGATATGTGGAACTGCTGTCTTAATCAGTGTTATTAGTGAACTTGGTGGCGTTAGTCTACTCACAACATTTTTGGCAAGTTTAATGAATCAGCAAACTGCAGTACCAATTATGGCAGTCCTTTCAGGAGTCATGTCCATTTTTTCTTCTGCAGTCGGTGTCGTTATGCCAACACTCATACCTACGACTGTCAGTCTTTCAAATGAACTTGGAATGGTTGTTTCACCAGCGGTTCTAACAATTACAATCGCTGTTGCATCACATATTGTTACTATGAGTCCATTTTCAACCATGGGGGCTCTAGCTTTAGCAAGTTCACCAGAATCTGTTGATAAGAAAAAACTATTTAAAAATCTATTTATTATGGCGTTTGTATCATTGTTGTTTATAGCATTATTTTTAGGTCTGATGGTAGCCATCGGAACCTTGAACTAAAGGAGACTTATTATGGAAAATCCAAAAGAAATCATTCAATCATATATTGAAAAAGCTAGAGCTGCCCAACAATTAATCAACAACTATACTCAAGAGCAAATAGATGAGGTCTGTGTAGCTATTGGTTGGGAAGTTTATAACGATGAAAATATTAAAAAACTTGCTGAAAAAGCAGTTGAAGATACTAAAATGGGCAATGTTTCTGATAAAATACTAAAACATAAAAATAAAGTACTAGGTGTACTAAAAGATATAAAAGGAGCAAAATCAGTTGGTTTAATTGAAACTGATGATGTAAAAAAGATAAAAAAATATGCTAAACCAGTAGGTGTAGTTGGAGCATTAACACCTGTAACTAACCCCACTGCTACTCCAGCAAGCAATGCTGTAACTATCTTAAAAGGTAGAAATGCTGTTATTTTTGCTCCTCATCCAAAGGCAAAGATTTCCTCAAAAATGGCTATTGATTTTATGCGTGATGGACTTAAAAAAGTTGGTGCACCAGAAGATCTCATCCAAATTATTGAAGAGCCTTCCATTGAACTCACTAATGAATTGATGAAACAAGTCGATATTGTACTTGCTACAGGTGGTAGCGCAATGGTTAAAGCTGCTTATTCTTCCGGTAAACCAGCTTATGGTGTCGGTCCTGGTAACTCTGTTCAAATGGTCGCTGAAGATGCAAACGTTTCAGATGCTGCTCAAAAAATTATGATAAGCAAAGCTTTTGATTACGCGACTTCTTGCTCCAGCGAAAATTCAATCATCATTCACGAGTCTATTTATCAAGAAATGGTCAAAGAACTTGTTCGTCTAGGTGGAACGTTGATCTCAGCAGATGAAAGAAATCAACTAGAAGAGCATATGTGGCCACTTAATGCCAAAGGTTATCGTTCAATTAACCCAAAAATTGTTGCTCAATCGGCATTAAAAATAGCAAACGACGCGGGACTAAATGTCCCAGATTCAACAACAGTGTTATTGGTTCAAGGTGCACAGGATATAGAGAACGACTTTTTCTCACAGGAAAAACTCTCCCCCGTTTTAACCCTCTTTTCTTATAAGTCATTTGAAGAAGGCTATCATATCCTAGTGCGCCTAACCGATAACTATGGAACAGGACATTCATGTGGAATTCACACATCAAACCAAAAGTATATTGAACATCTTGGAGCAAACATGAAGTCAAGTAGAATCATGGTCAATCAAGCTCAAGCAGCTGCAAATGGTGGTGCCTTCTTTAATGGCATGCCTTCTACTGTTTCACTTGGTTGTGGTACATGGGGTGGCAACATCACAACTGAAAACATCAACTATAAGCATTTTCTCAATGTTACTTGGGTATCTGAGTACTTAACTCCGACTCGTCCAACTGATGAAGATATTTTTGGTGAGTATTTCAAGAAGTTCAAGTAGAGGTGCCAGATGAAATTATATGAATACCAAGCAAAACAAGTTTTCAAGGAAGCACATATTCCTATTCCAAATAGCTTGTTGATTGAAAATGAGTCAGAGCTCAATGAAGCTTTAAATCAAATCAGTCTTCCTTGTGTGATCAAGTCACAAGTTCTGAGTGGTGGACGAGGAAAAGCAGGTTTGATTTCTTTCGTGACTACAAAGGAAAAAGCTATATCTGAGGTTAATCGCTTATTTAATCATGAAATCAAAATCAAACGATTGTTGATTGAACAAGCAATAGACATCAAGCAAGAAATTTACGTTTCAATCACAGTTGATCCATCATTGGCAACTGGTCTTTTGATTGTCAGTGCGGAAGGTGGCATTGATATTGAAACTTTAGCAGTGACACAACCAGATAAGATTATCAAAGAACCTATTGATCTTAGATATGGATTGATGCCTTTTCAAGCTTCTCAAGTTGCTTATTCTTTAGGCTTTTCACCTTCAATAACAAAAGAGTTGATTAAAGTCTTTATGAATCTATATCAAGTTTTTGTCTCTTATGATGCTGAACTTGTGGAAATCAATCCACTATTTATCACTCAACATGATACTGTCGTTGCAGGTGATGGAAAACTGATGATTGATGACAATTCAATGTTTAGACAAAAACGATTTGAACAGCTTGAGGCTGATTATAAAACTGAAGCTGAATTTGATGCTAATCAAGAAGGAATTCCTTTTATTCAATTTGATGGTGATATTGGATTAATGTGTGCTGGTGCAGGTTTGACTACGACAGTCTATGATCTCATTCATTATGAAGGTGGAACAGTTGCAAACTATCTAGAATTTGGTGGACCCAATTATAAAAAAGCTGTCAAAGCTATGGAGATTTGCCTAAAAGTCCCATCAAAAGTCATTTTGATTGTAACATTTGGTACAATTGCGCGTGCTGATGTTATGGCTGAAGGTATTATTGATGCAATTAAACGTCTCAAACCAGATCGTCCTATTGTGACATGTATCAGAGGAACAAATGAAATCGAAGCAGTAAAAATGTTAAGAGAAGCTGGTTTAGAGCCATTGTTTGATACTGAAGAAGCTGTTCGTAAGGCAGTTGCTCTAGCAAATGGAGGCGCAAAATGAGTATTTTTATAGATCAAAAGACCCAAGTATTGGTTCAAGGTATAACTGGTTCTGAGGGAAGTTTTTGGACAAAGCATATGATTGAACTAGGTACACAAGTTGTCTGTGGCGTCACGCCAGGTAAAGAAGGTCAATTTATAGAAGGAAAACCAGTATATAACTCTGTTAAAGAAGCTA
>JAIPGC010000018.1 GCA_021736335.1 Acholeplasmataceae bacterium
ATTATAATCAAAACTATGTTCAACAGGTGTTTCTTCAATTTGTGGCACATCATAAACTTTATTATCTCTTTCATTAATTGCTAAGAATGATGTGTATTTTGAATCGATTTGATTTTCGATAGCTATTTTAACAATTAAATCTTGATAACCTTCGGTTTTAATTAAGTCTCTATTCATCAATGATTCATAATGCCCAATTTTACAGGTTGCGAAAACTTTATTCAAATCAAGATTTGTAGCTTTGATTTCTTCTTTCTTGACGACTATTGGTGTATCATCAACTTTTATGATAATATCTTCATTAAGGTTCTCAAGTCTTAATATAGCTGTCCAATATTCATAATTAAATAATGTTTCAGAATAGATATAACGATCTAACTCATTATTATTTGTTGTGAGTTTTACTTTAGCTGAAATTGCACCATTAATATTAGAAAAAGCTCTAATTAGTTTGTTTGTATAATTGTCTTCGTCCGGTGCAAAATAATAGGTTTTACCATGTCCCACTTTTGAAATCTTATCTAAGAGTGAAGCATTAACATTCATATCTAAACCAAATAAAAATAAATGGTTATTTTGTATTTTATTTTCAATCCGATTACAAATATAATCTTCATTTCCTACTTGACCATCTGTAATTAAGATGATATTTGCATCATTTGAATATGTCAATGATGCTTCCAATGCACTCAGTAATTCCGTTCCACCCATATCTGCAGAGAGAGTACTTATATAATCATTTAATTCTGCTCTTACATTACGTACAGTTTTTAATGAATTAAATAGAGAAACATGATGATTTCCAAACGATATTATTTCGATTAAGTCATCTGCTTCTAATTGGGCTAACACAGCTTTCAGCAAGTCTTTTACTGCATTTATATTTCTTCCACGCATTGAACCTGATCTATCAATAACAAATACGTATTTTTTTTGAGCTCTTTCATTTGGTTCTTCTAATTTAGGCATTAAGTCAATTAATAGATACTGTCCATTAACAAGTACAGTTGTTTTAAATTCTTTATTTAGTTCGATTGCTAATTTAAAGTCACGATTCAAACAATTGTTCAAACTAATGACTTGTCTATCATTGATAACTTTAATCTTATGTGAGCTTGAGTTAACATCTTTAACTGACAAATTCCCCTCAATATTCACAATAAAATCACAAGTATAACCTACTTTGTCTTCTCTTGCTAAACTATTTGAGACAACATCATTATATCTTTGACCCACTAGAGTTGGTACTAATATATCAATTTGATTGTCATATACATCGCACATTTCAATGTAACTTATCGTGATTTTAACAAGTTCATCTGGCATGACACGACCCAAAGATAATTTAAAAATATTGGAATCGGATCTTTCCATCAAATAAGCAGAATCACCTTTAGCGATTGCATGTTGATATTCTTTATTTGCTTGTTGTTTTTCCTTGACTACTCCTTTTAAGACTTTATCACCAATGGTTGCTGTAAATGATGTTACTGTTGCACCAGCTTTTAAAGGAAATGTATAATATGTTTCAACAGATTTATCCTTATTTAAATTTAAATATTCCTGTTCAACTTTCCAAATATTAAACTTACCAACTACATTGCCTACATAAATGACTTTGGTAAGTGATATATAACTTTCTTCATCTAAAATGTTATAGAGCACTTCTCGTTTATTTACTTCATTTTCCATTGATCTCCTCCAATTAGATATTATTGATTATTTTTTTTATGTAGCTGATTAATGTTTCAACTTTTTCTTTATCTAACACATCTTCTCTTATGCTTAATTCTAAACCAGGTACAACTGTTGCCTTGCGATAAAGAAACTCTTTATCACTTTTATGATTGTCTACTTTTATTTCTACATCAACATTCATCTCCCCCTTGAGAAGTTTTTCTCTGATGACATCAAGTGGTAAATATTTTTCTTGATATGCTTTAATTAACTTTAGTTCTTTCAGGTTAATTTCTGAATAGTAGCTGTACATTCCATCTTCTTTAGGTGGCGTCAGTAAGCCTTTGCTTACATAATATCTAACAGTTCTTACAGTCACACTAGCAGCTTCCGCCAGTTCACTGATTTTATATTTAGTTTTATCCATGCTTTTACCTCACTTCCAATCAATTTAATTAGTACATACAAACATATTATACACTGTTACGTAATATTGTCAATAGTTTTTTTATTTTATTTTGATATAAAGGTTTTTGTGACAATTCTTAGTATAATCGTTTGACATTATTAACACTAGATTTATCCATTTTCATAGCAATCCAACAAAATAGCAAAAAAAGCGATCGAAATCGCTATGAATACAACTAAATTTTTATTAATAACTAGTGCTGTTGTTCGAACGAAATCAGTTGATTAACGGCAGCATTGATAAAACCTTTTTCAAGATAAGACTTTTGTCGTCTTCTGGACAAAAATTCTAAACACTTCTTATATATTTCACTTTCTTCAAATTGTAAAGAAGTACGAGTTTTTAGAATCAAATCATACGCATCTTGGTTCATGATACGTATATCTAGAAATTCGCATAAATACTTAATTGCTAATTTATACGATACACCTTTATTTGAGTTCACGTGATCTGTACAAAAATATTCAAACTCTCCTAAAAACACATTCAATTCACTATTTTCCATACTGTTCTCCTACTCCAATTTATTTTTTTGAAGAAATCTAAAAAATGTTATTCCAGTAATCTAAATATACTTAACATCCCATTGTTATCTCAATCTATGATTTCTAAGTAGATTTCAAAGCCGCTTGGTATTGCTACATACCCCTTACCTTCAATTTTCTTTGTAAAATCACTATTATCAAAAATATTACCTATGTTTTGAATTTTAGGCTTTTTTTCAGTAGCTCCATTGCAAATAAATATTTGATAAGTATCATGATGTCTTTGCGCAAATTTAATCTCATTCTTGGAAAAATTCAATTGCACCTTATTCCCGTATACCTTTGTCCCTTTGACTTCTATAAAATAATTAATCCCATTTTTTTTATATTTTATATCATATCCTAGACCTGCTCTGCCATTTGGATTAATATCGGGATCTGCATTCTCTGAATCCCATTTAACTTCCGTAACTGACTCTGCCTTCTCAGTTAAGTATTTATACACGATTTTTTCAGCCAATAATCCCGTATATGACTTACTGTTTCCGGTTTTTTGAATATCCATTTTTGTTCCAGTAGAATCTATGTTATTTTCTCTTATTTCAACCTTACCAGTATTTACTGAACTAAAACTGATATTACTAATATCTGGTAATACCATTTTTTCTCCTTCATCCTTTATGCTGATGAAAGATTTGTATCGCTTTAGTAATTCATCTAATTCGCCAAGATACATAAGACTTTTCTGAGAAGGATAATTTAGCATACTGATCAAGAAACTGTCGTTGATACTTAACTCCTTTAACTTAAACTTGAAAAGCTCAAAATTTTTATTGTACTCATGAGCTATATTGACTTGTACCTCTTGAGGATCGAATTTTAGGAAATCAATTGATTTATAATAAGATATATGATCGAAATCAATGTCCAAGTCATTCTCAATCTCTGCCAAATTAAACTCAAATTGCTGATATCTAATCAAGTCTTCACTAAACTTTAATTTATTGCTGATAAAAACTTCTGATTTGTACTTGTGGTATAGTGATGATATCCACAAATCTTCATTTGTTGAAACCATTTGCTTAAGTATCATTTCAAAATAGTTTTTCTTGTCAAATTTGAGTTCAGAATACTCATTGAATTGATTTATTGTCTTGTTCGACTCTTGTAATATATTGAATAATATCTTTTGATTTATGAAATTATTGAAGAAGTGATAATCTATCGATTCAAGTTGACTTTTTTGTGTTTCAGTTAATGTAACTAATAATTTATCTTCAAATAATTGATACAAATACTCGACCTTTAGCTGAGCGATTCTTTCTTGTTTCTTCTTATCATCCAATAAAGCTAACGCTTCTCGCACTTCATCTACTGATCTTGAACTAGTCAATTCGACCTTATCTTTAGTAGTTTGTGATAAATTGCTTATATCCTCTATTGGTTTGAAATTTAGATATCCTTCAAGTTCATTGTTTGCAGCATTGTACTCGTTTCTAAATTCAATTTTACTAATATCAGAAGTTTTGTATACGTTATCTCCTATGTGAATCCAAGCTTTGTCAATTAACTGTTCAATAAACTCTGACGGAAAAGACCCCCTTGCAACTTCGTTTACGTACTTAAAATAAATTTCATAAGTTGATGTGAAGTATTTGTTGGGTATATTCACAAGATAATTCCAAAATTGTTTTGATGATTCTTTTACCAGGTTTGATAAAACTATTGAAAGAAAATCTAAATTATAGTCAACAAAAGAATGCATTTTTTGAGTTGAAATTTCATATTTTGGAAAATTACTATTTACTTGATCAGTCACTTTACGTGGAATAAAATAATGGTAAGATTTTTCGGTTGGAATTATTTTTAAAAAAGAATTTACTCCTAGTTTAAAAATCAACTCTTGAAACCAAGAATTAATTTCATATAATTGTTGAGTTTTAGAAAGTATTAAATGGGCATTTGATTTTTTTAAAATATCTCGCAAAAACTTAGTGTTAAGGTAAATGTCTTTAGGTTTAAGAAACGATATGACATTTGTTCCCACCTTCGTACAAGGGAAAAACTCTATGTCTTTTAATTCTTTGATGATTAATTCTTTTTGCTCGTTTTGACAACCATTAATAATGTTTAGTATTTCTTCGATTGATTCCGTTAATTCACTTTCATCTGTTAAGGATTTTAATACCGGTATCCATTCTTCCTTGATTAAATCAAGTGCATTTGCTTCTTTTATCCCCAGTTTTTTGAAGAAACTCATTGATGTTTCATCACTAAGAAAAGTTTTCTTGATTGCTTTATCATTACTTTTCACAAATTCGGATGGCAAGAATACATCAGGGATATTTTTTATCAAAGGACTTCTCATTTTATTGTGAATGTTTCTAATTATTGGTTTTGGATTATTTCTGATGTTATTAACATTCAAAAGACAAATATCATAAAACTTCATAAGCCATTCATCAGTTTTATCGTCAAAAAAACTGGTTGTTATTCTAGAATTAAATGTATTGAATTCAACATCGGTTATGTCTAACCCATCTGTTAAAAATCTGCGTAATTCGTCGTTTCTACTCGATTTGATTCCTGTACCATCAATCCATTTATATCTACCATCAAACATAGTTTTTAAATCGTTTTCAGATAATATTTCCATGAACAATTTGTTATCTCTACAAAGAAGGGCAATTGAAGCCTTTATATATATTCCATCATTACTTAAAAGTAACTCATTATTTTCAAACGCTTCTATGGTTTTATTATAGAATTCCAAATAGATATAGTCTTCATTTGGCCTTGATGAATTAGCTAGGAAATATATTAAATCTATAGTCAGCAAATTATGCTTTTTTAAAATCAAGATTGAATTTTCATACAAATTTAGGGATTCCTTCAGTATTGTTTCATTAAATTCATTGTTACTAAAAGAGACCTGCTCCCTTGTATATGAGGTGTTAAAGGGGGCATCAATTTTAAATCTTAGATGTGTATCAACTTCAGTAGGAAATAAAACAGATAATTTACTCGTGCTAATTTGCTTATCCTCAATATCAAATTTAGGATTTAAATATGCAATTGAAATGTTTCTATTTAATTCTTTTTTCTTATATTCATCGAAATAAGAGATTTCTCTCTGGAATAGCAAAAAACGTTGTTCTTTTTGCTTGTTATAAACAACAAGATCAATAAAAGATGTATTATCAATTTTGTCAATCGTATCCTTGACAATTGATATTTCGTTGAACTTCTTTCCATCAATGAATATTTCAATGTTTTTTATATAGTCAGAAAACATAATAGAATCTTCATTAAGTAATTTTAATCCACTTTCGACAATTTTATAAGTTTTAGTTATATTAATGTCCGCATCAAAATTTAGAACAAACTTAGTCCCAATATTAAAACTATTATCTGAATCAATTCTTATCGGCACATTGTAATCTTCTATGCGAAAAGATGGATAATTCATATCATATGAATAAATATATGGTGTTTCTGTGATTTTGTATACAGATTTAAATCCTATTCCAAATTTTCCTCTTGTGTCTTCTTGATTAACATTTCCAGCTTGACATATTCGTTTAATATCATTTAGTGAGAATGCCGTTCCGTTATGTGTGAAAATTAATTTGTCACTTTCTAAATAAATCGCAACCCTACTTGCGAAGACATTTTCAGCATTTTGTAATAACTCAAAAATGAAATGTGATGGTTCCTTATACATGTCGCTCAACACGCGTTTAACACTATCCCATCCGGCATTTTTTAGTTGCAGGTTAAGGGATCTTTCAATTTCAGCAATTTCCTCTATCGATTCGGTATTCTCTATTGTTTTATTCTCAATTTCCATAACATTCTCCAGTTATCTCAAGATATGTTTTTTCTGTGCAATCTTGAATTGATACCATTGTCTTGTAATTTATTTACGGACTGCTGTGTTTACTTCATTCAAACCTGACATTCTCTTGCCACTTACTTTAACAATTGTCTTGTCGAAGTTAAAAGAATCTTTTCCTTGAATATTATGTTTGGGTTTGTTAACATAAATCAAGCAAGCCTCTATTCTTTCTAAATCATTTTTGTCAAGCACTGAAAAAGCAATAGTAATAAATGTTCCGTTTTTATTGCAGTCTTTCTTTGTGGCTTCAATACCTTCATGTTCGGAACTATTTAGTCGGTCGTTTAAATTCTCTGCTTTACCAATATAAACTAAAGTGGGGTCCAATAGCCATTTTCATTCATTGAAGTTTCCCTAATAAGATATATTCCCGATTCATCGGGAAATATAGTTTCACTATTTAGATTTAGTTTTTTAGTATCATCGAATGATACTTTATATTCTTTTTCCATTTTGATTATACCTTTCTTTTTTATTGTTTTTTAAATAGTCAATATTCATTTTTTCAAATATACAATATTTTGAATCATATGTTCTGGATTTTGGTTCGTTTAAGTATGCATTCGCTTATCGGTTTCTTATTAAGTTTTGATGTGATAAAAAATTATAATTAAACTATCTATTTGTTTGTCAGTAGGTTAGTGTTCTCAATTTAAGTAACTACTATTTTACCTTTAGTTCCTCGAGTAGTCCAATACTCCCATAATATAATATTGTTTTTCTCAACAATAATCTTTGCTGACCCATCATGAGCTGGATTAGTTTTCATCTGAGTTGATTCTTTCGGCACCATATAATAATGATAATATAGTTCATATCTACCTGGGAAACGAATAATGTCAACCTTACCACTTTGACTAGTTCCGGTTACAGAATTAAGAGATATGGATATATTTTCAGAATCTTGTTCGATTATTATCTGTGCATAAGATTTTTGAACTTGACTAATTTTTCCATTTTTATGTGATTCCAATTCAACATTATAAGTTCCTTCAATATATGGCCTTTTATATATCTTTAACTGCATTTTTGCCGGGATTTTCCACAAAAACCTATTCCATAGTAAATCTGCGATTGATAGTAATGTTCCAGTTGTTGAAATCACTTTTAATCCAATTACTAACAGGTCAAATGAAATACTTTTTTGATAAAAAGTAAAAACCATCATTGTTGTGAAAGATATAATTAAGATTATTCTTTTTTTCATAAATAATCATTCCTAATCGAATTAAAAAAGGCAAAATAAATGTTATAATTTCGATCCGAATTCTGTTTGAAAAGGAATCTTTTTTCATTAGGTTCAAACAACATATCATTCTTAGAACTCAACAATAAAATAGCATTATTTACTAGTTTACTGAATACATTTGTGTGTAGTCCCCTATTATCGTTGCTTCCACTCTTAGATGATTCATCTGGAGCATAAAAACTATTATCGATATTGTATAAGATGCTTTCCAATACAAAAGACTTAATATTTTGATATAAACCATTATCTTGATAGTCAAACATGACTTTTTTAAAACTTCTGACCATTTTTTTATACCAATATGCAGTAGATTTATTCTTATTTAGCGTATTATCAATATGCTGTTTAGGATAATTAATGATAGTTTTACCTGAAGCTGTAATGTATTGGGTGCCGCTATATAAATATTTGATTTCGTTATACACTTTATATTCGAAAGCTGGAACAACATCAGCTTTTGTCCTATATGTATTTTCGGATATCTTTATTGATTTATCCCCAAGCGTGACACTTAATCTCCCAAACTTATTTATTAAAGCATTAACTATGTCTTGTTTATACTGATCATATTGATAATCAGAACTCATATTTCCATAATCCGATGCTACTTTTCCAGTAGGATAGTATGGGAAAAATGTCTTCTTATACATTATGCAGATATCAATATCGCTATTTGCTTTAACATTGGTATCATTAGCATATGACCCTTGGATAAATATCTCATATTGATCTGAGGTGAAATCAGTATTGCTTTTTATAGCGTCAATAATCATACTTTTCATATTGTTACAATGTTGATCTTCAGTTGTTGAAATTGGGTTATCCCATACTCTTAATTCTCTTTCAAGATTAGTTTTCATACTTTCCTCCTATTGTTGTGAAACGAAATAGTCAATATTGCTAAATATCAATAAATTTGCTAATCCTCATTAGTTGTTCTTCTGTTAAATGATGTATTTCACCAAATACAATTTCTTCTTCGCTTATACTTGACACAATAGGATATAACCAATCCATATCTTCAAATTCAAACCCATATCTTAACAGCCAAATCTCTTTATCAATATTTGTGCCATATTTAATATAGTTAGTCATAGCTTTAGCTTTTACTCTTAAATCTTCTGGTCTTGTAATATCCTTAGAGTATTTATCAAATGCTGCAAAGTATACATCTCCTAATCTAAATCCGATAAGTTTATCAATATAATCGTAAGTATCAACGACAATTCGATCGAAATCAACATCCTTAGCTTTGATTACTGTTTGTTTTTCTCTATCATAGTTTATATCAAGCGGAATAATTTTTTTGTTCGGAATCATTTGATACATAGTTAAACTTTTGGCTGGTATCTCATCTAGGATATTTATGAACTGATTAACAACTTTAATATTTGAGGTTTTATTTATTTGTTCTTCCACAGATTTTCTTAATACTGTTTGTGCAGCGTAAGCGTATCTATAACTAACTATTTGATTGAACTTTTTACCTCTAATACGCCAAAAAAGTATTTTTACTGCTGTCGATAATACAAATTCTTCAGCCCGTACCAATTCTCTGTTTAAGAATTTTCGATAGATCATCGTAAATTTGTCAGTTACTTCCTTTTTTGTATTATCATTTTCCATTATTTTTCCAAAATCTAGATTATCACCTTCATAAATAGAGCCAATGATACTTTCAATTAAATCATATGTTGAGTCTTGAATTCTTTGAATTTCTGATTCAGTAAGGTTATATTCTTCTGAGAACGTTCCATTCTTAATAGCGTCTTTATATTCCTTGTAATCATCATTTTGATCTGTAACAATATCTAATTGAGATATATCCCCTAGAGGGATTTCAGCTCGCATTATTCGACTCAAATTAATTCTTGAACTGTCTTTTATTACAACTTGGCCAAAATCAAAAATTTTCTCGTTTGTCGATCTTCCAGCTCTTCCTATTAGATTTTTCACATCTAGTGGTTTAGATGGTTCGAATTTTTCAATCCAAACAAGATCAAAAGGCATATTAATACCTTGTTCGAGAGTTGCTGTCGCAAAGCACACATTACTATAACTTTTTTGAGTAAATTCTTCGATTAATATTCTGACTCTTAATGGAAGAGACCCATGATGAAAGACAATACCTCGTTTCATGAATTTAATCATTAGCGAAGAATAGTTTCCATAGTTCTTGTCACTTGCACCAATATAAATTCTTATTTTTTCGATAATCTCCATAGCCGCTGGATTATCAATTCTTTTGCAATACTTTAGATATTTCCGAAATTTTCTTATTGCTCGTCCATCATATATTTGTGCTTTAGCACAATATATTAGTACAGTTCCTCCTTGATTTAAAACTTTTTCGAGAGGATCATAATCAACATTAATTTTTTTTCCTGTTTCATCACTATCAATACCAAATATTGAAAATTCATTTTGCTTATCATAAGAAAAAAATATCTGGCCTACGTTCATATTTATATATGGTGTAGCCATTTTCTGCTGAAATATTATGTTGTTTTTTTTAAACTGGACCTCTGGATTAGAAATAAACGGATATGCAAAGACGAATTTTGCTTTTGAAAAGTAAGTTACTGCTCTACGTACTACACTGTCGTAATACATTCCACGAATGTTGTTTTCATCACTCAGTTGAGCCTCATCAAATAGAAACAAATCTACACTGAATGAATCTCTTAACAAAAATAAGTCTCTAGTTCTTTCGGGTGTAATAATAAAAATATTCCGTTTTGCTCTTTTGGTGTTAATAATATCAACAAATGTCAAAATATTGGTACTTTTGTCAATAACAGTTTCGCTTACTCTCTTATAATACTCATTTATCAAAGCTCTCGAGGGAACAATTATGACAATATCGTTTTTAACAAAATTTAGCAGATATCTTAAAATATATGACTTCCCTGTACTTGTGGGTGATGAAAACGAAAAAACTTGATTGTTTTCTATGTTTTCAATGATGTCAGCTTGAACAGGGGTAAAGTCTCCGTTGAACTGCTCTTTGATGTATTCCCAATAAATTTTAAATACATTGTCTTCAAATGTATTAATCGATAAGGGCTTAAAAAACAAACCCATCATTACTAAAATTCGATTTTCGTAAGTGCTAAATATCTCGGGTTGCATCATTTTAATAAGTGTCAGTATTTCAAGATGACTTGGATTAATTGCTCCATCATAAAATAGTTCTGATATACTATCTTCGATTAAAAGTTTACATTCCTCGATATCTTGGATTCTATCTATGTATTTTTTCATTTCAAATCAACCCCAACCATGATAACGCTATCTACGCATTCCACAAGTCTGATGAAGTGTGCGTTTTTTTTAATTCGTTCTATTAAAATTAAGTCATCGCTTGTTACTTTTGTTGAAAAGGCTGATGAAACACCAAAAACCCCTTTTGAAAGATTTTCCAGACTTATCTCACTAGTAAATTTTTCTAATAAGTGCAAATCCGATATGTGTTTTTTTTCAGTTATAAAGGTCTCTATTTGGACTAAACTTGCTGTGTAAGCATTTCTATTGTTCTCATATTTTGCTTCACCACAAAATAATATACACAATGCATCATTCTTTTCAGTATAAAAATCAAACCCAGGATTCCCTTTAACTTTTCTTCCAATTAATTCCATCAAGGGTATATCATTATGATTTTCCTCTTGTATGATTGCATTCTTTGAAAGCACAGAAACTATATATTCACCTGCTCTACTTTTCATTTCAGATTCATCAGCAGCATTTGTAAAACTTTTTTCAAGTTCTCGAACAGTTCTAGTAGCATTAAACTCGAAAGATCTTCTAACTGGTTCAGATGAAATTTTAGATAACCATGAAAGATTCGCAAGACTATACAGTATATCCTTAATGGTGACTTTCAAATCATCCGGTGTGACTCTAATAAAAGTAATTACTTTGTCTTTAAATGCAAATTTATACTTAGATTTAATTATCATTTCTATTACCTCTATTGCGTTAAATTGAAATCAATTGATTCGAATAATCTGAATTAATAATAACCAGTTCAATATCGTATACCTAGATAATCAGTAACCAAAAGTATGTAATAATCAGTTCGTAATCACATCACCCTGGCTACCTGTTTAAATAGATACAGTGATGAAGTAACTCAACCAAATATATCTATACACTTTAATCAATCACTTGCACTGATTTTATTGCTTAAATAGGCTATTTTTCGCTATTCATATCATCTAATCAAAGATTAAGTTGGTGCCTTTGTTATGACATGAATTAAATCTTATTCTATCTCTATCATAAATTCAAGCTCATAAGTAACAGTAACTAAATGAAAGTCAAGTACTTATCATTCAATTCTTACTACTTACCACTTATTATCTAATTAATAATCGTATGAATAATCACTGTCTCCTCAGACGACTCAAATATATCAAATAAGATATAATAATTTCCTACTTCAAGTGTTCCATTAAAATAATACGCATCATCTTCAATCAAAACTCCAAACTCATCATATAATCCTATATGAATCAATACATTACCAAATAGAAAATATTCAAATTCAATGTTATATTCTCTTTCTTCCGTGATTGTGAAATTTAATTGAGATTGATTCAAAATATCACATAAAATAACTGTTGGTATATCATTTAAATCTAACACATCAATTTCTGACATTTCTACAGAATTAATCTCTAAAAATTCATAGTCGAATGCTACAACTCCAATCATTGATGTGTCTATTTGAAGTGTGACTTCTGTATTGTTTTGTATCTTAAAGTAACATCCAGAGTTACCCATCATAAAATCAATGATGCACAAATGATCACTATTGACTTCATATGGGTCTGCTTGTATGCTGAACATATCTTCTTCAGTTAGAATGCTTGCTACTTTATCTAGAGATATATATAATAATCTATTTTGATCAGTTGCAGGTATATTGATATAATATACTTCTCCTTCAACATATGTTTGACTATAAGTTCCTGAAATAGAAGGGAAGACACCTTCATTTAAATTAGGTGGGGTATAAGAGAAAACCATCAAATCAACACTTTGTTTAACAATCGAGTTAATGACGATATAATAATTTCCAAAATCATTTACAGTAAACAAACCATTACCATCACTTATGATGTTTCCATTTTCATCTTCGATACGAATATCAACATCATATCCAACAATACCTTGAACTCTATAATTACCAGCTTCTAATTGGATAAATCCATAGTTATTTCCTTCATGAAGCAAATATCTTGTTGTGAATTCAAAAGGTGTGGCATATAAAATATCTGCTTTATCACTTGGGAAGTACAATGTATCATTAGGTCTGATAGGTTCAACTATTTCAACAGTATCCAATTTAACTTCACCTTGTCCATGATATGTGGTTGCTTTTGGATTAAAATAATATGAGTAATCCATAAGCCCTGTAATATCTATTTCATAAGTGAAGTGTGTTTGATCAGCATCAAACGTATAAGTTGCGATATACTCTGCATCAGCAAACCCATAGAAACTATAATCATCAAGCAAGTAATCGCCTAATAATCCTAAAGCACTCTTAGTCATTACAACTTGATAAGTATTATCTCCTGCTTTGTTTACGGATATAATGCCTTTCATTGGATTTTCAACACTAGTATTCTGACTTAATAGATTTGTAAAGAATGCTGGAGATGTATCATCACTAATACTTCTGTAATCAACTCTTCCAGCTACTTTATTAAACTCAAAGAAACGATCTCCAAACATCATGATCGTATAAGATCCATAATCACCGGTAAACTCAGAAATATTGAAATACATAGCAGATTGATTAATATTTAAACTTAAACTTGATGTTTTTGTTTCAATTAAATCAGTACGTGAATCTAATATAGAAAATGTTCCAGTTTCTGTTTGTATAAGTTCTGGATTGTTATTATAAGCATCATAGAAACTTGTCATAAAAGCTTCAAACTCTTCAACACCATCTCCTGTAGGTCCATCAATTTCAACAGGATCATTAGTTCCTTCAATGCTTGCTCTAATGTCTATATCTAAATAATCATATAATTCGGTTTCCAAATCAGGTGTAAAGAAATTAAGGTTATCATAGATCAAAGATTGCTTGATATTGTTAAAATCAGTGACTTTAATTGAATTTAAATAAGCAGTTGTCGCTTTACTATGATTTAAGTTAATTCCATAATTAGAAAGGTTTAAATCACTATCAGTGAGTGTTCCCCTAGGAATATATTGATCTATTGCTGCATATGCATAATTCGGATGATAATTCAGTCTTAATCCTCCAGAATATAATGCATTATTATTGGCATCATAGATGCCATCAAGTTCTCCAGGATTACCACCATTATTTTCAGCAACAATGAGATGATCCCATCCTGTCGCTTCAATAAAATTCGTGATTAATTTGATATCATCACCATACATAGGATGGTCGTAATACGCATATAGCAGTCCATGTTCAGTAAATATTTCATAGCTTTCTGATTCGATTTGATTATTGACAATATCTAAATTGGTTCTGATGAGTGATTCTGAATCGAACATACTTACAAAATAGCCCACACTACCTTCTTCATATTCAAATTCTCCACCAAACTCATTTGCTCCTTTAGACATTTGAATATGAGTGTGATCTATCATTGATGTGTAGTTTAAAGAAAAATTATCACCAAGGCTATTGACTTGAACTGCTTCAACATCTTCTACGAAGGTGAAGTAGTTATAAACAAGTTGTGAATCATCTAAAGGATCAAATACACCTTGATAATTATAATGTATTTCATAATACTCTAATTGATCATCATTCATTCCAATTTTAAGGAATGTATGATTGATACCATATATAGCTTCAATCACTATGTATCCATCACTACTTAAAAGAAATCTATAGGTCATATTAAGATTTTCTGGATCAGGATAGAAAACAGCACCAATTTCTTGATCTAGATCATCAGCAATGAACTCTCTGACTTGACCAACAAAATCCTTAGTTGTTAATAACTGTTCAAGATAAACATCATCAACAAGATCATTAGTTGACTCTAAATATCTTTCTAAGAGTTGTTGTCTCGTATAAGTTGCATATTCATATGTAACTGTGCTTAACAATTGATTTGTAGATGTACTTAGCTCAGGCTCAACGTCTATTGTCAGTTGTTCAAGTCTTTCTTGATATACTAAAAGATCACTATAAATCTCTGTTAAAAGCTGAGTGTTGTTAATTTCAGGTGTTTTATCTTTGCATGAAACTAAAAACATCGCAAATAATAGAATTCCTATTAACGTTATCAAATGCTTAAGTGTGTTGTTTACATATCTTTGTTTCATATTTATCTCCTATAAATGATAGATTGTTGAATAACTGTGCTTAGTTATCTTCTATATTTCTATCTAGTCTATTGATACATAATTCCATAATAGAATCAGCAATCAACTTGTGCCCTAACTCAGTAGGATGAACCCCATCCCCCAATATCTCTTCCATCTTATATGTCTTCTTATATTCATCAAGCACATCTTGCATCGGTATGAAATAATCAGCATACTTACCAGCAAGCTCTCTAACGATCATTCTTTCTTCATCAAGATCTTTTTGCCATTTAGGATCATATTCTCCTATAGGATAAACAAATGGTTCTATTAATAAGATCTTTGTTTTAGGAAGCTTTGTCTTTACTTCTTCTAATAATTTAATATAGTTTAACTTATATTCTTGAGGGGTGAGCACCTTACCATGTTTATAACGATGCCATACTTCATTTACTCCTATTAAGATAGATAAGAAATCGGGTTCTAACTTAATAGTATCTTCTTCCCATCTATCTAATAAGTCACAAGTTCTATTTCCGCTCACACCTCTATTTAAGACAATCACTTCTTTAAGCTTCTCATCAAGCATTCTTACATATCCATGTCCTAAATCATAATATCTTTTTCTATCTCTATTTGAGTCTGTTATGCTATCCCCTTGGAATAGCATAACTGGATATTTTTTCTTTGGTATCTCTTTAAAAATATGGTATTCCAAAATATTTAATTCATTACCACCTAAACCTTTTTCCAAATAGTTATCTCTGATGATACCTCCAAGGGTTTCGGGTATATTTCTACTTGCTATATTTCTTTTATCTACAGGATAAATCAAGTAGTCATAATCTAAATGCTCTCTAGCATACTCAGCAACAGCTGTCATGCCTTCTAATCCATAATGATGACCATGAGATAAAACCTTTACCCAAACGCCTAATTCAGGCGTTTTTGTGTGCATAAAATGCAAACCAAAACAACCAATGAACTCATTGGTTTCTTTTAATCTTCCGATAAACACGATTTCTTGTTTCTTTTCGTATCGATCTAAACATGATTTAACATACTCGATTGTTTCAGATATGTCATCTGCTGGTTTAGGATACATGTATGTTGTTACATTAATAGTAAAATAGGCAAACATATCGTTTGCATCTTTTAGAGTTACAGGTTTTAAAATGAGACGATTAGTAATAATTTCCATAATGCCCCCATAAATGTGATTTATTATATTTATTATACCTTGAAAATCACATTCAAGCCACAATAAATAAATTTATTGATAAAACTAGAAGAGAAAGGTTGATATTGAATAATGACTAGTCACCTAGAGTATAATCTATACGTGATAGAAAAATAAAAAAGCCAATGACTGGCTTTTAGATAATTTTCTACTGTATACACAAAATAATAAACTTAAGACACAAGGATTTTCAGTCTGAAATTGCACACTATTCAACCCAATCAGAATCATTATATTCATCGTTCATCATAATTCCCATATACTGACTAATAATATTTCGAATGCTTATTATAATCATGGCAGGAATAACAATTGGTGAGGTTAGAAACATAAGAAAAAGTCCAATAAAAAAACCAAAATCACCATCCAAATGGGCAAAAGTACTAAATATTCTTCTTGCATAAAAATACTCAACTATTAAAGTAAACAATAAGGAAATACCAAAAAAATAATTTGATAAGGAATCGTCTATGAAATATGCACTTACAAAAAATCCGATTGCAAATAGTGACAGCATAATACATATCAAAGATTTAAATATCTCGAATTTATTAATATATATTATCCGAGTTGTGCTATGTTGTTCTTTTTTTCGAAAATTACTGTTCTCCTCTAAATATTTCTTCCAATACTTTTTACTACTCATTTTTTCACTTCCATTGTATAACTATGGGATTCCCAGTCTAAAACTACACAAAAACAACAAAATACTAAAAACTATTATTGATTAGATAATTTAATAAATCGGTTTCTTGCTTTTTATTACTAATACTCAAATATATGTCTAACTCTTTACATTTCAATGTAACAACACCATGGTCAATTGTAACTGTTTGTATTCTATCCAGTCTAACAAAATGTTTATTTTGATTAGGAACCACTATAAATCCTGGCTTGCTATCACACTCTATATAGATAGGATTGTATTCTTCAGATTTTATAAATTCGAGGTTGCTTTTCTCTCTAAAATACTTAGCAAGTTTTTCACTTATATGACTATAATTAGGGTCACCTAGACAATAACATCCATCTACAAATTTTAAATTTACATAAATTTTAAGATGAAAACTATCATTAATAGTAAAAAAAATAGGTTTTTGCACAATATCACTCCTTATTAAATTTAATTAGTTCTTTTCTCTTATTATAACACTTAGCAAATATAAATTGATAAAACAAGGATTTTCAGTAATTTCATGCAGCACCACATTCTCTTACAAATAGATTTAAAGATTGAAAATGTTATCATTACGATATTTTCACTTAAAGTACTGCCCAATTTTTCTTATCATACATTTAATTATTAAATTTATTCTTTTAATTAAATTCGAATTCTTCTTATTGATATATAATTCCACAGTTTGTCGATTAGTTGCCCAAATATTATCAACTGGAATAAATCCATATATATCTATAAAAAATCTTCTCCTTTTCTCTTCATCTGGATCATTTACCTCCATATCAGCTTTAATATAATGCACGTTATTTTTCACACATATTTTCAATAGTTTATTCATTAGTCTAGTTCCATAACAATGATGTCCTCGCAAGTCTTTTTCAACCCCAATAATGATTAAATTACACCATTTTGTATTTCCATTGTGGATAGAATATTGAATTTTTGCAATTGGATTTTTATTCTTTTTTTTTATTTCTAACACATTTTTTCTTTCGTATATCTTCATCCTATGGTTAACTCCTTTTAATGATTTTACTATCAGTAAGTGATGTCTCCAGAAAGAATTGAACTCCGCACACAAGGATTTTCAGTCCTATCTGTACTACCCCCATAATTGCTTTTTATTATCTATAATTTTATCACAATAATGGCTATATGACGCTATTTTTTTGTTTTAGTAAAAATTTTTTTTGATTTTATTTTTTTTATATTATTTAATAGTGCACATAAATACACAAAAGTGTAAAAAGAAAAGGATGTGTTCTAATGAAAAAAGTAATTGATGTTGTAGGTGCAATGATTATGGGTGAAGGTAGTCAGATATTTTGTGCCCAAAGAAAAAATGAGGGAGATCTTGCTTTGAAGTGGGAAATCCCCAGTGGTAGAGTTATAGATGGTGAAACTCCAGAAGCATGTATCATCAGATCAGTAAAGAGCGAATTTGGAAAGGATATCACCATTTTGAGTGACTTTCTTGTTGCAACCTATGAGCATGAAATGTTTACTATCACATTTCATGTCTTCATATGTGAAAGCAATTTGGATTATCACCTCTTAAATGAATATGCTTATGCACAGTGGATTCATGTTGATGATCTCTTAGAACTTGAATGGACCGATATTGATTATCCTGTTATTATTAAGTATTTAGAACTATAAAAAAAATAGACACAAAAATGTCTATTCATACTCGAATCATGATTCTATTTTCCAATCTTCTTTGGAAATAGAATATTTGAAATGACTTCTAAAAATCGGATTGCCATCTGCATCATTTTCAAAGCTTATCTTTCTTTGATGCAGCCCATCATCAGCAGTCCGATTTTTTGCATGACCTTACATGATGCTATGTTTTCAGGATCACATCCAGCTTCCACTAGATTAGTATTTATTTCCAAATTAATAAAAGTACAAAAAAACTTATTAGTTGGCACATACTAATAAGGTTAAATTTATACGCTGTTCATCATATTTGGTTTATATTCATATAAAAGTTTTTTTATTTTTTCTCTCTATTAGAGTAAAATATAGTGTCTTTAGTTAAATCGACTCCTCTTAAATCAATAATTGGTAGTTGTACCCCTGTATTAATATCGTCAGTTATCGAATATATTTTATTTCTTACATAGGGGAAGATCACTGAAAAGAATAAACTGTTTAACATATTGCTTGTTATTTCATCTTTCCATTTCTCATCATTAATGTGAAATCCGCCTTCAAACTCAAAAACACTTTCTTCAATAATATCGTTAAATTTTAAAAAAATTTTAAAATTAATCACATAATTTTTTGTTTTTTTATTGTATGAGTGGTCAGTCATTTTAATTGAAAATTTCTCAATTCCAGAGTTTAATTTTCTATAATATTGAGCTTGTAATAAGTGGTATCCTAAAAAATTATAAACAGGTGCTGAACTATTCATAAATTCCTCCAATTATATAGATCCAATGCATAAACCTGGAGATTTGTCTTTTAAACACTTAGAAAAATCTTGATTAAGTGTCAATTGATAAGTGTAAGGTGAATTTTCAACTAAGGGTTCATCTGCTGATGTAGGAGCATTCAAAATTTCAACATGATATAGGTCATTAATTAATTGGGGGTGTTTATCCAATAAATATAATAACTTTTTTGTGGGTTCACTAATTTTATTTGTGTGCTGTTCCCACTTCTCAACAGCTTTTTTACTAACACCAATAACCGATGAAAAAACGAGCTGTGTCATGTCGTACTTACCTCTAAATTGACGAACAAAATTACTGTCTATAAGATCAGTTGAGTTGTCTGTCGTATAAACGTATTGTTTTGCCTTTTGCTGTAATTCTTTATCGAAAAAATTAGCCATAATCTACCCTCCTAGATTTCCCTAATTCTGATATAATTATCAAAAACTCTTTTTAGTTTGTTCATGGTGTCATCATCAAGATCGCTCCCATTATCCTTTGTATTTGGACAATTTTTCCCTTTAGCAAAGATAGTTAATAAAACAGATTCATCTGTTGAATAATCTATTAATACAACAAATCTAAATCCTCTTGATTTACCTTTTTTATTAGCTGGGTTTTTAATCTCTATTTTTTGAATACTTATTTTACCATTATAATCGCCTTTTCTACATGTAAATAATGGTTTTTTAAATACTCTTTTTTCTATAATAGCACTTAATTCATCAATATAAGGTTTTTCTTTGTTTTTAAGATGTTCTTTAACATCTCTTTTAATGTTAAAAGGACATTGAACTCCACTTTTTTCAAATAAATTATTAATTATATCTTGATCAACATAAATAACCATCTTCCCCATATATTTGCCCCAATCGTTTAACTATACGATAATTATAGCACGATAAATTTAAATTGCAATGGGATAGATGTCCTACTTAATGGTACCTATAAAGTATACATCATTTATTGTTTTATGTCAATATAATAACTCAAATAAAATCAAAAGAATAAACCAATATTTATATTGGTTTATTCTTTTACATATATTTATATTTAATATATTCTTATTATAGTATATTTTTGAAATAAATTAATAGTTCAAAATTTTCTTTACTCTTTTCGCTTGTCTTAGTAGAATAATTTTTATTCAATCAAAAACTAAAATATTCTATCTTTAATACTTGAATCACATAAACAAAACATATGCTGATCCCCCATCATATATTCATTTCCCTTATCATTTAAAACTATACCCCCAGCTTCTCTTACTAATAATAAACCAGGTGCTATATCCCAAAAGTTAGTAACATCCGTATAAAGCACTATAAATGATCCTTCTGCTACTGCAGCAAGCTCATATCCAAGTGTACCTAACATTCTAATCTTTATACTATTTTGATATGCAAAATCAAGCATCTTATAAAAATAGCTTTTATCTTTTTCAGTCTTATGAGAAATACCAACTAGACTCATGAGCATATTAGGTTGATTGCTACTTGTGGTATGTATTCTTTTGCCATTCAAAAAAGCACCTTCACCTTTGATCGCGTAAAACACTTTATCTGCTCTAGGAACATTAATATAAGATAATACAATTTCACCTTGATCATAAAATGCGATTTGATTAACAAATAGATCTAAATGATGGACATAATTACTTGTTCCATCAATAGGATCTATGATCCATGTTCTATCCTTAAGTTCTGTTAATTTATTGTATTCTTCACTATGAAAGTGATCATTTGGAAATTCTTTTTTAATTGCCTTAATCAATTCTTTTTCAATATATAAATCAGATGAGGTCACAACCTCATCTCTTTCTTTATATGAAACTTCTTTTTGTTGTGCTTCAGTTTCTTCAAATATAGATGCTACAACGCGATGTAGCATATCAAGCTCTTGTTGATAATTCATGTTATTTTCTCCAATCTCGAACATTTACTGATTCAATTATACCATCATCATAAAGAATATTTCACATAGCTAATAATAGATAGAAACCTATCTTGTCGACATATTTCATTTTTTTAAGTCTGGTGCTATACTGTGTATAGGAGGAGATTTATATGAAAAATAACCTAATATATTACATCATGACGTACATTATGTATCTTTATCCACCATTTATTTTCTTTATGGTGATGATTAACTTTGATCGTATGACAGATGAAACAGAATGGGTTGTTGGAATCATTATTAACATCATATTTGTTCTCTCAACCACACTTGTTTTGTACTTGCTTTCAAAAAAGGGTCATATCCCTAAAATCGAGCAAGATGAGAAAAATCATTTTATCTTCGGGTATATCGGTAATATTGTCATGTTTCTTTACACCTATCAATACTTAATGAATATTGAACGACTCGTTTCTGTATTCAGTCTGGTTTTGATCTTAGTGTTGGCATATAAGTATTTGGTATCAAAAAAGATCACATTTAAAGAAATATTGCTATTTAGCATTATCTTTGGAATACTCGATTACTTCATCATTATAACAACAGGAAATACTTTGTTTAATGAAGAGGAACCAATCAGTAACCTAGAATCAATCATCTTTCAGATTTTATTCATAGCAGTCATCTTATATTCTATTTATCATTACGTGCTTAAGCTTTATAAGAATCACACATGGACAGTTTTAAGATATATCTTTAGTAGCTTTCTTATTCTATTTATTCTAGCAATGTACATTGATGATTCACAAGAAGAAATATTAGCTACATTACTGATTCTAGCAGTCTTTACTTGGTTGATTGATCTAATCTTGAAACTCATCCACAAAGAATTTGTGGTAAGAGATTTGGTTTATTATGCTAGAATCATCTTACTTACTGTGGTTTTGGTCTACATTAGGGAAATGGAAATCTATATACTTCCACAATTTGAAGTAGGACAAATGGGATTATTGATAGGTATCTTTTATGTGAGTGCTTTTTCAGATGTGCTTATGAGCTTATCACCTAAAAAAAGACTTGAGCTTGATTTGCATATGTCTATCGAGTCATATATCAAAATACTCTTTAAACCACTCATATCAAGATATAAAGATGTGTTAGTCATATCTGATCGCTCGACTCTACCTCATCAATTAGAAAAACTAGGAAGAGACCTTATGATTAGATCGACTGATCAAATCATGGAAAAACTAAATACTGATGCACTATCATTTATGATCATCTATTCTGATGATATGAATATCATTGAATCTGTAATAAACCAGTATCCTCAATTAAAAGCATGTATCATAAGCTCTCATAAAATGATACACTCAAAATTAGTGACTTGTTATACAGATTTTCATGATTACGTTTATACTTTATAGCAACAAAAAAAGAACTTCATATCCTATTTATCTTATGAATAGGATACAAAGATTCAGTAACGAAGACATTAATCATTAAATTCATTATATGGATGATTGTCCTATTTTTGAACAATCGTCTTTTTCATTTTTTTATAAAGCGTATACTCTTTAAATCCTTTAGGAAAATCTTCGATTGTCATCACAACCTTAAATCCATGCTTCTGATAGAACTCTAATGCCTGAAACTCAAAAGTCGTCACGTAAACATTAACTATATTTCTACTCATTGCCTCTGACTCAATCAGATGCATGAGTTTAGATGCTATTCTATTACCTCTATAATTTTTGTTAACAAATAACATGTTAATAAATAGATATTCATATTGGACATGCCCATAGATGCCACCAACAAATTTAAACCCATCTAAAACAACATATTGCAAATCAATTTTTTCAGTTGAAAAATCTAGGCTTTCTCTAAACTTATGAATTTCTTCTTTCCAAGTTTTAGCATAATTTAAATTTGATTCCCTTGATGATTTAACTTGATACGCTTGATCAACTTCAAGTATATCGAGTTTTTTGTTCTTTAGGAATACTTTCTCATTACCAATCGGCATATCCTTAAGCTTGCCTTCAACTTTAAATCCAATTTCAATAAAATCAAGCACTCTTTGCTTCAAGATAGAATCAAATGATATACCTACAACCTGATCTTTATAATATTTTTTGATATCATTAACAATAGCTTTTAATACATCTATATCTTGATAATACAGGCCATAGATGTCACACCAATCAGCGTACAGTTTGGTGTGACATGCACCAACAAGTACTTGATCATCAAAAACATAAAAATCACGATGATCCTTTTTTCTATATTCTGATTGACTTCTATTATAAGATTGTAGACCTTCTACAATATGCTCATTGTACTCAAATTTTGTATCTTTAATATATTTAATATTTAACATCTTTAAAAACTCCTCTTTTTTGCATGCACACATCAATGCCATATAGATGAGTACATATTATTATACCATAAAAAGGGGGTTATTCCTAAATGAATAGCCATACTAGGCCTTTAAGTGTGATTCTCATGAACATCCTTTTTTATACTGGTACGAATTCAAATATATGTGCAATGTTCACATTGAAAACCTTTCCACTTTCATTTATAATAGATTTGAAAATACTCTTTTAATGACCTGGGAGGACTTAAAGTGAACAAACTACTTGCTCTATATGAAAAAGTTTATGGTCAATCAACAAAAACAAAACAAGCAATGACTCAATTGCTTGATATCATCAGCAATGCAAAATCAAATCGTTCCAATGAACTAAAAGCACTCGATACACATAAGAACTGGTATTTTCAGTCTGATGTTGTTGGAATGACTTTATACATTGATCTTTTTTCAACTGACTTTAAAGGATTGGTTAGTAAAATTGACTATTTCAAGGAACTAGGTATAACACTTCTGCATCTCATGCCATTACTGAAATCCAGAGATGGAGAAAATGATGGTGGTTATGCAGTTGAAGACTATCAGGATGTCAATCCCCAATTTGGTACCTTAGAAGATTTTAAGAAGACCATTAAAGCTTTTAGAGATCAACAAATCTATTTGTGTATTGATTATGTAATCAATCATGTTGCTAAAGAGCATGCATGGGCAAAAAAAGCACTTGCTGGTGATTTAGAAATGCAACAAATGTTTATCATGTATGACACAGATGAGATACCCAATCGGTATAATCAAACAGTACCTGAGGTATTACCTAATAAGAGTCCTGGTAATTTCACATATTACCCTGAGATTAAAAAATACATTTTTACTTCCTTCAGTGAATTTCAATGGGATCTAAACTTTAAGAATCCTTATGTCTTTAATGGCATGGTTGAAAACATGCTATATCTAGCAAATCTTGGTATTAATATCATTCGTTTAGATGCTATACCATTTATGTGGAAAGAGTTAGATACCTCCTGTAGAAATTTACCAACTATTCATCTGCTTATTGAGATGTTAAACCTCATTAAAGATGAGGTATGTCCATCGGTTGCTCTCCTTGGTGAAGCCATTGTTGAACCTCATGAGATTGTTAAATACTTTGGTTCAAGAATACATACGGAATGCGAAATCATGTACAATGCAAACTTGATGGTTGATATCTATAACTCATTTGCTGCTAGAGACACAAGACTCTTGGCAATCGATGCCAATCTTTACCATATTCCAGATACTGGTACATGGATGAATTATGTGAGATGTCATGATGACATCGGATGGGGATTTAATGAAAAAGCAATTGAGGAGATGGGATTTAATCCTTATCTGCACAAACAATTCTTAATCAATTTCTATAGTGGAAACTTTGATGGTTCATTTGCTTCAGGCGAAAATTATCAATACAATGACATCACGAAAGATGCGAGAACAAATGGTACTTTAGCAAGTCTTTTAGGCTTAGACAAAGCACTAGAAAGCTCTGATTCTTTTCAAATCAATACTGCCATTAACCGGATCAATCTGGCTCATAGCCTCATCTTATTCTACCGAGGATTTCCAATGATTTATTCTGGTGATGAGATAGCAACTAAAAATGATCAGTCATATCTTAATGATCTTTCAAAGAAAAATGAAGGCAGATGGGTTCATCGTCCTTTCTTCGATTGGCACCGGGCTGAGCGTCGTCACATCATTGGCACGATAGAATATCACGTGTTTGACACATTGAAGAATTTAATTGAAATCAGAAAACATCAAGAGTTCTTTGATGGTAGATCTATTCAATACAGCATACCTTTATATGATCATGCTCTATTCTGCCTTGCACGTGTATACAAAGAAATAACATATCTTGGATTGTTTAACTTCAGTGAACACTCAAAAACATTATATCTTGATCAACTCAGACAACAACTTACTACTCACAAGACATTTGAAGATATCATCACAGGTAAAACAATCGATATCAATCAATCAGAGTTAATCATCGCACCTTATGAATACTTGTGGCTTAAACCAATAACACTCAAAGAATAATAACATGAAGGCATTTAGCAGTCGCTAAATGCCTTTTTTCATGAAAAAAATCTAGAAATTTTTCTAGATTTATCATCTTATTGATCTATTCTAAACCTTATAATAGCTTTAGTACTTCTTCTTTTGTAGGCATAGCCTTTATGGCTCCATATCTTGTTGTTGTCAAAGCGGCATATGCATTAGAAAATCTAAGATATTTTGCCATATCACTTATAGGTATCTTTCTTATATCATCGTGAATTGCTATTTGA
>JAIPGC010000019.1 GCA_021736335.1 Acholeplasmataceae bacterium
AACGGAATGCATATTTCATGATCACACTCATCGTTTTGTTGCTTTCACTAACATTTGCGGGACTAACTCTCGCAGTTTTTAGTATAGCCAACACAGTTGATCAGACGAGCGTTGGGTTTATTTATTTGGGAAATTATGACGAAGATCAATTTGGTTCGATATTGACTCGTGAGATAAATACATGGAAACAGAATGCTGATTACCGGATTGAGTATCAGGACTATACATATGTGATAGATTTGGATATTTCAGATTTTGATTTGAATCAAACGTTATCTAATATTACAAGAGATCAGGATAATCAAGCTTATTTCATCATATCAAGTGCAAATCATTTAGATTTACAAAATGAAATTATAGCGCAGTTTACATCTTCCATTACATCTACATTTAATATGGATGTTTTTTTAGAAGATTTGCTGAGTGATTTTTCTGATTTAAGAAATCGAAAGGTTTACAATTTGGTTGATTATCTCGATGATTCTATAAAACAAACCGTTATTAATCAGTCTGAAATAGATCTCTTACTGAATGATGATGTAGAAAATATTATTTCAGAAATCACAAGCATTCAAATTTATGCAAACGAACGTTTTTCATTACTTGATAAAATTGGTGATTTACCTCTAACAAATGAACAAATGAGCATTATTGCCTCAGGCATTCAAAGTGTTGCTGTTAATGCAAACTTTAGTGGATTCATTTTCGAACAAAATTATACCCTCCCAGTTTGGGCAGGACCTGGACAAAATGTTAGAATATTAAAAGTTAATCAATTTGATTTTACATTCTTCAACAATTTTGATTATGATTATCAAATTGAGATATCAAAAACAAATGATACAACACTTGAATTTTCTTTGATTGGATATCCGTTAATTACATCATATAGTACTGTACCTGTATTTCAAGTGGAAATACCTTTTCAAACAATCTATATTGATAATGAAAATATCGATGAGTTGACACCTGGAGTCATTGTGACTGAAACTGATACAGAATATATTTACCATTTGCTGATTCAAGCAGGTGTGCCAGGTCAAGTTGATTTCTTTGTTAGAACTGAAACAAGATTAGGAGAAGCTCCAGTTTCTACTAAACTATTTGATGAAGAGACGTTACCTATAAATGCAATATATTATGAAAATATCGTTGAAAAGTGAGGTATCTAGATGGCACTCAAACGTATTGGTGATGTGTTATTACAAGAAAAAGTAATTACACAAGAACAATTGAATCAAGCATTAAAGCATAAAGAGAAGGATGAACGTTTAGGTGAAACTTTGGTTCGTCTTGAAATTGCTAATGAGATGCAGATACTCAAGGCTTTGGAAAATTCAACAGGAGTCCAACGTGTTTCTTTGGCCAATTTTACGATTGAAGAACATGTTTTGACTATCGTAGATGAGAATTTTTGTCGAAGAAACGTTATTATTCCTTTGAGAATTGAAGGCAATAGAATTCTATTTGCAACATATGATCCCCTCGATTTTGCAGTCATTGAAGAATTGAGAATGATGACCGGATATCGTCCTAAAGCGTATTCTGCACCAAAAAATGATATATTGACACAAATAGAAAAGTACTATGGATTTACTAGAACCCTAGAAGCTCTTGGCGTTAAACAAAATATCATCACTGAAGAAATCATCGAAGAAGATGATGGATTAGATGATACTCCAATGGTCAAACTTGTCAATCAAATTCTGACATCAGCTGTTTTTCAAAGAGCTAGTGATATTCATATTGATCCGATGGATGACAAAATATTAGTCAGATATCGTGTTGATGGTGTGCTCGACATCGTAAGAGAATTCCCTACAAAGATTCATAACCAAATGATAAGTAGAATAAAAGTCATGTCAGGCATGGATATAACTGAAACAAGAATTCCTCAAGATGGTCGTATCCAAACACTGATTCAACAAAAAAATATTGATCTGCGTATTTCAACTTTACCTACGGTAAGAGGAGAAAAAGTTGTTATGCGTATCCTTGATTTATCTGGATCGATGAATAAGATTACTGCGATTGGCTTAGATAAAAAAGAAGAAAAACAAGTCAGAGATATGATTGCTCAACCCAATGGTATTGTACTCGTTAGTGGTCCAACAGGTTCTGGGAAAACTACCACACTTTATGGTTGTTTGAACGAATTGAATAAGCCTAACGTTAACATCGTTACAGTAGAAGATCCCGTGGAAATTAAAATGCCTGGTGTCAATCAAGTCCAGGTCCATCCTGAAGTCAATCTAACATTTGCACGTGCATTACGTTCCATCTTAAGACAAGATCCCAATATCGTGATGATAGGTGAAATCCGCGATGTTGAAACAGCTGAAATTTCTATTAGAGCATCTTTGACAGGACATCTCGTTTTATCGACAATTCATACCAACGATGCAGTCAAAACAATTACACGCTTACTTGATATGGAAATTGAACCATTCTTAATTGCCTCATCACTTAGTGGTGTCATCTCACAAAGACTTGTTCGTAGATTATGCACTGAGTGTAGTTACGAAGAAGTCCCTAATTCAATAGAATCAGAAATGTTTAAAAAACACAACATGCAAGTATCACATGTGAAGCGTGCAAAAGGCTGCCCTTCATGTAACTATAAAGGTTATGCAGGACGTGTAGGTATATTTGAAGTGTTACCTATATCTAAAGAAATGCAAAAACTAATTGCTGAAAGTGCAGGGTTAAATGCATTGAATGACCAAGCAAAAAAGGATGGTATGAGAACCATACTTCAATCAGGATTGCAAAAAGTTATTGACGGTATTACGACACTAGAAGAAGTATTAAAAGTAGCTAGCGAATAGGAGGTAAATCAATTGGAGCTCCGCAATTATAAATATACAGCAATCAATGCCGATGGCAAAGTCGTTCGGGGCCGTATTGAAGCCTTGAATAGAACTGTTTGCATTAAATATTTAAAGACAAAAAATTACCAAGTTAAGACAATTAAAGAGTATAAGTCAGTTATTTCTAGACTTGATCAAATTTCATTTGGATCAACATTGAAATCCAAGCAACTGATATTTTTCCTTAAACAATTAGGTTCTTTGCTCAATGCTGGTGTCAACATTGTTCAAGCCTTAGAACTTCTAAGTCTTCAACAAGACAACAGATTGCATCGTAAACTATATTTTGAGTTGTATCAACAGGTTTATAATGGATTTTCATTTTCTGTTGCACTCTCAAAAAGACCTAAAGAGTTCCCAAGTTTACTGGTCCAAATGATTGAAGTCGGAGAATTATCTGGTGATTTACCAAACACAGTCCTTAAAATGGCTGATTACTATGAAAAACAAATCAAGATAACCAATGATATTAAAGGAGCTATTCGGATGCCTTTAATCTATTTGGTTGCAACATTAGTGATAGCTGCTGGTATGCTGATTTTTGTTTTTCCTAATATTACAGATCTATTTTTATCATTTGAAGGTGCTCAATTGCCTGGAATCACACAATTCTTTTTAGATGCTGGTAATTTCACTGCTCAATATGCACTCTATATTTTTGGCGGACTAGCATTAGTCATACTCATCATTTGGGTATTAAACAAATATGTTCATAATGCTCACAGAGCATTTACGATTTTTATGCTTAAATTTCCGATCATAGGATCACTAACACAAATGAACAATCAAATCATGATTGCCAATTCATTATCACAGATGATGTCAAATGGGATTAATTCATTAAAAGCATTGCAAACCATTAGAAACTTCGTTAAAAACGTAATGTATAAGGAATTGATTACAAAAACGATTGCTTATATAGAGGATGGCAAACCATTTTCCAAATCATTTGTAGAAAGTCAGTATATCGATCCCATCATGTCAAAAATGATTGCTACAGGTGAAAGAACCGGGGATATCCCTAAATTAATGGAAAATCTTGCGATATATTATAATGGCATATCAGAAATTAGAGTTGCACAAATCAAAAACTCACTCCAACCTATCTTATTATTGATTGTTTATGCGTTGGTTGGTGTGATGATTATTGCAATCATGATGCCTATGTTATCATTAGGTAGTCAAATCTAAATATTAAGAAATTCTTAATTCAGCAGATGTATTGTTGACAAATGAAAATGGTGTGATAAGATTAAGTTAAAGATAAGGGAAATCATAAGGAGGAAAAACTATGACTCGAATTCTTAGAAATAAAAAAGGTGTAACATTAGTTGAATTATTAGCAGTAATCGTAATCTTAGGTATCATTGCAGCAATTGCAGTTCCTACCATTGGTGGTCTTATTAACAGACAAAGAGAAAATGCAGCAATTGCAACTTATGAATCAATCGAATTTGCAGCTGTCTCATATGGTGATGGTGTCGAAGTCGTACTTGCTTTGCAAGATCTTGAAGATGATGAGTTTATTGATTTAAAGAATGCTCAAAATGAGTATGAAATCGTAGCAACTACAGATCCTGCAACTGGCGTAGAAACAGCCTCAACAGCAATTTATATGAAAGTTACTGCTGCTGGTGTCGTTACATTTTGGCTAGATGCAGCAGCAACAGCTGATCCTGCAGATTTATATGTTAATGGATTTTTAGTACACACAGCACCATAATATTAGAGTTTAAACAAAATAGGAGGATACTTTTTAAGTACCTCCTTTTTTAATATAACAAATAATACCATATTGTTAGAACGTCAAAAACAATGTATAATGAATATAGGAGATGTACTTAATTGAATAATTAAGTGCAATATTGTTTATGACATTGATGTATGCCATATTGATTTTCATAACTGGCGCTTTGTTCACCTCTTTTTTTCAATTGGTTGCACAAAGAATTCCCAATCATGAATCTATTAACGGAAGAAGCTATTGTCCGCATTGTCATCATCAACTAAGATGGGTTGATATTTTTCCCATCTTTGGTTATCTAGTCAATAGAGGCAAATGTCATTTCTGCAAAATTCCAATCCCCATCTCTCACTTATTATTAGAATTCTTAGGTGGAACGCTCTTTGCAGTATCCTATCTTTTGATTGGATTTGAGCTAGAATTAATTGTAGCACTTGTTATGATTTCAGTACTATTATTAGAATCTATCAGTGATGCACTCTATATGGTTGTCATTGACCGAATTTGGATGATTGGTATCATACCTCTAATTGTCATAAGAATTATTCAAGGAAAGTTCTTAGATTATGGATTATCTAGTCTCGTATTATTTGCAATATTGTTTATGTTTGCCTACATTGGTAAAAAAATGTATCATAAAGAAGCCTTTGGTGGGGGAGATGTAAAAATATATTTGTTTATTGGATTTGTCTTAACATACCAACTAGGCATACTTTCTTTATTTCTTGCATCATTATTTGGACTAATCTACGGTATCGCTAAAAGAAAAACTGCAGGTATTGAAATTCCATTGATACCCTTTATATTTGCTGGTGTCTTAATTGCTTATTTCTTTGGAGAATATATCATGAGTTGGTATTTAAACTTACTAGGAGTGTGATGAATCGTGTTGCTACGTCAAGGTGAAGTCAATATATTCATAACTGATGAATCTATTGGTATCTATCAAAGTCCAATCAAAAAAACTCAATCATCTAAAAATGCAATCATCGAATTAGAAGATCACATTGTTGAAAACGGATATATTATTGATCCAAATGCACTTCTTTTGAAAATAAAGACGTTATTTAAGTCAAATAATATCAAACCTAAAAGCATCAATATGACCATTCATGATCAAAATTTGTTGATTCGTGAGTTTGTGATTCATAAGGAGGATCTTCAAAAGAAGTCTATTCTTTCTTTTATTCATGATCAAGAAGGAAAAACGATACATTATCCTTTCGAAGAAGCCAATATTACTTATTATATTAAGTCAGAAGATGAATCAAAAATCAATGTTGTTGTTATCATATCAGATGAAAATCTATTACATGATTATCATGATATTTTTGATGCACTTGGTATCAATCGTGTATCATTTAATATCGTGCCTAGAGTTCTCTACCGATTATATGAAAATGAAAGTCCTAAGAAGCTTGATCAATTGATGGTTGTTTCTGTATTCAACAACATGATTACGGTTAACATTCTTGAACAAGGAATACCTGTCTTTGGAATGATTGAAGAGGTTGAAGGAAATTCAAAGCAATATTATGATATGGTTGAAAATTATATTGAAAGAGTAGCTAACTACTATAAATTCAATATTAGAAAAGGAGCATTTCATGTTTCTGATATAGTTTTATTCAACTTTAATAAAATGCTTTCTAATGAGGAACTAAAACATAAGATTAAACCTGAAATTGAGAATTTAAGTTTAGATGTATATCAATTAAAACAAACTTTATCAGGTGATGAAAATGTTGAACAAATGTGTACGATGGCTTATGCATCAAGCATCAAAAAAGAAGAGAATCAAGCGCATATATTTAACTTCAATTTAGATAGAATTAAAAAAATAAATCGATATGCAAACTATCTACTCGTTTTAGCATTCACGATATTTACAGCGGTAGCCCTCATTTATATTCCTTATATCTCGGCAAATGAAGATATCAATGTTCAAACAAATATCAACAATATTTTACAGAATCAACTCGATATACTGAAAGAAGATACACCAAACATACCTGATGTGTCTCTCTTGGAAAGAGATTATAGCAATGCTTATGATTTCTTGATTGGACAAATTGATCATCCCTCAAATCATATAGAAGATCTTATGGATGAGTTAAGTGGTAGCCTAGCAGTGAGTAGATTTTCCATCAATACAGAAAACAACGAAATAGTCATACTGATTACTGCAACTTCCGAAGGTGAGCTTTATGAGTATTTGTTAAACATTTATGAAGCTTATGGAGTAACAGATGGTTTGGATCAAACAAGATGGATGGCAGAACAACCAAGCAGAAGATTTATTTCCAGTTTGTTGATGGAGGTGACTGTATATTATGCGTAAAACAAATGTATTCGGTCGCAAAATCAATCAGACCAAAGCCTTATATTTGATCATTGTGGTTTTCGTTTTAGTTGTTGGATTATATTATACAATTGTGGAGATTCAATCGAATCAACTTGCAGAGTTACAGCAACAAGAGATCTTACTTCAAAATCAAATTGATGATTTGCTTGAAACATCACAAACTGAGACTTATCATGAGGTCAGTCAAATTATTCAGTATTTGCCTAATGAATACAATCAATTAGGTATAATCAATGAAATTGGATTTGTTAGAAACTTATCTGGATTAGCATTGGCAACACAATTTTCATTAAGTTTTGATGTTGATACAGATTCACCATTCAGCCAACAATTACCAAGTTCGGTAAAGTTTGTAGAAATATCCATTTCAATGACAGTTGATGATCCATCACTCATCCTAGATTTCGTTGATAATCTACTGGATCAAGATCAGATTTACATGATTGATTTGCTTAATGTCAACTATTTAGATGATGGTAGAGCAACCGTACAAGTCACCTGTTATACATTCTATAATGATGTTTTAGTATCATAACAGTAAGAAACATTTAAAGAGCAGAGCAATCTGCTTTTTTAAATGATTATTTATAATCAATCCTGCTTTATGTTATTTACCAACCATGATATAATATTCTATAAGGAGTAAGATGCCAATGCAGATATTTTTGACTTTAGGTCCAATAAGATTTGATTACAGTACATTTATTAGCTTTTTAATTGGAATAAGCTTTGGTTTTTTACTTTTGCTTTTAATCTATCTTTATGCTGTTTTAAAGAGTTTAAATAAAGGTCTTAGATTAAGAGGTGTTGATGAGCAAGATATCGATGAAGAGGAAATCAAGTGGCTTATCAAGGATGCTCAGAAAGTATTTAAAAATAAAGAAGAAAGAAATTCTGTTGGATATCCTAAGCATCTATTAAATATCACAACAGAACTTTCTGTAGATATTGCTAAAAAGTTTTATCCTAAATCCAAATATCCTTATTTGGAACTTACTGTTGATGAGACATTGAAACTCAATCATTATATTACCAATCGTTTAGAAGAATTATTAAGTGGTAGAATCCTAAGATTGACAAGAGGTTTAACACTCACAAAGATTGTTGAAATGAATGAAACAAAAACTAAAATTGAGAATAACGCAATTGTCAAGACTGCTAAGAAATATGGAAATGTTGCTAAAGCGACCATTGCAGTTATCAATGCTGTTAATCCTGTTTGGTGGTTTAGGAAATTAACAAAAGAAGTTGCTGTTAATCAAGTATTGATTAGAATTGGTATGACGATCATAGCAATCACTGGTGAAGAAACATATAAGATTTACAGTAAAAAAGTATTTGACATCGAAAAAACAATTGATACCGGTGTTGATGCAATCTATGAAGCATTGAATGAAGATTTAAAGGATGTAGGTGAACAAACATGAGAAAGCAAAAAGAAGCGCCTCAACTGAATATAGAGAAACCTCCATTTGTGATTTTTCAGTTTATCAAAATCGAAGGTATTCGTGGTAAAGATGTGTATAAAAAGTCACATTTTGTATCACCTATTTTTGGACGTAGCGTCAAAGATGTTGTTACAGTACCTTTTACAGTTAAAGATACAGGTGATACAACAAGACGTTTTGATGCTTTTAGAACAAAGACAAAACTCAGCGAAGAAGAAGCTAAGCGTAAGTATGGCAACAAATATTATGAATTCACAAATATCATTAGTAACAAAACGAGAACTGAGTATTTTGGAGAATCTAGTTATGTTCCAACAGACGAGAAAGAAAAGGAAGAAGTTCAAGAACGGAAAATCATTTCTCCAATATCTAGAAATTATCGCCAACCTCAACCAAAACAACAAAGCCCATTTATAGCAACACCTCCACAAAAGAGAGTAGCTCAAGTAGAGCCAGTCATGGAGGAAAAGAAGGAAGAAAGAGAACCTTTTGTTGATACATACAGACGCAAAACGCCTGTTCAAATTAAAGATATTGTAACCTCAGATTTTGGGACAACACAAAGAGAAGATCCTGACTATTTAGCTCCAGATCCTATTTATGTACCACAATCAGAGCCGGTTTATCAATTTCCATCCATTAAACTTTTCAGTAAGAAAGATCGTGATTTGACGGCTAAACCTCAATGGTTGCTTGATCAAATAGATATCATTAATGCAACACTTCAACAGTTTGGTATTGAAGGTGAAGTTAATGGAAGTGTTAAAGGACCTACGGTTACAAGATATGAAATCGCGCTTGAACCTGGGGTTAATGTCAAGCGTATTTTAGGCATACAAGATAATTTAATGATGAACTTAGCATCAAAATCATTACGTATTGAAGCTCCAATTCCAGGTAAACCATATGTTGGACTTGAGGTTCCTAATGTGAAACCTGAAATTGTAGCATTTGGTAATGTTGTTGATACGAAAGAATTTTTAGATGATTTTGATCATCCTTTAAAGGTTGCTTTAGGTGTCGATATTGATGGACAGAATATTTATGCTGATATTCAGTCGATGCCTCATGGTTTAATAGCCGGAGCTACCAACTCAGGTAAGAGTGTTTGTGTTAATACAGTTTTAGTCAGTTTGCTCCTAAAGAACAAGCCAGAAGATTTAAAATTAATCTTAATCGATCCTAAGATGGTTGAACTTACACCTTATAATGATTTGCCACATTTAATCACGCCAGTGATTACAGATGCCAAAATGGCAGCTGCAGCTTTAAACTGGGCTGTAAATGAAATGGAACAACGTTATCAAAATTTTGCTAATAGCAGAAGTCGTGATATCCGTTCTTATAATGATAATATAAAACGTGGTTTAGTCGAAGCAGACAAGATGCCATACATTGTGATCGTAATTGATGAGTTAGCTGACTTAATGATGGCTGCACCACACGATGTTGAAGATTCAATTCAAAGATTGACTCAAAAAGCTAGAGCAGCAGGTATTCATTTACTCGTTGCGACACAAAGACCGACGACAGATGTTGTCAAAGGTACCATCAAATCTAATATTCCAGTGCGTATAGCCTTTAAGGTAGCTTCATTTGTTGATTCAACCACCATTTTAGATGGTGCAGGGGCTGAATCACTCTTAGGTAAGGGAGATATGCTCCTTAAACGTTCTGACCGTGCACACCGCTTGCAAGGTGCCTACATACCTGATGAGGAAATCTATGCAGTGACCGATTTCATTAGAAAGCAATTCAAACCTGATTATACATTTGAACATGATTCCTTGAAACAACAAGCAAGAAATCGTGAAGTTGCAAACGATGATTTATTTGAAGATGTTGCATATTTTGTCGTTCAGACAGGAAATGCTTCAATTAATAGTATTCAAAAGGAATTTGAAATTGGATTCAATAGAGCACAAAAATTAGTTGAAATGCTTGAAGAATACCAAATAGTATCACCAAGCCAAGGAACAAAGGCGAGAGAAGTCCTTGTTTCAGTATCGGAACTTAAAACCATATTAGGACACGAATAAAAAATATTAAGGATGATGATATGACATTAAAGAAAGCCTACAAAACATTAATACTGACAATTCTTCTTATGATGCTTACTGTCGTCCTTTATGCATATCATGTCACGAAGTTGTCATTACAGTGGGGAATGATTGGATTAACTGTTTCAGCGGTTGTCTCCATTTTTACAATTATACTTTCAATCCACCAAGTCAAGCATGTTAAAGAGGTGAAGCTTGGTTTTTGGTCTGCACATCGATTTGAAATCTTTGATTGGCTGACATTTTTATCGATTTCGTTAATGGTTATCTTCATGATTTTTTCTTTCGCCATTTTACCATCTGATGTTCAGCAAAATTCGATGTATCCTACACTAAAACCGGGTGAAAGAATTATTATCAACCATTTTCTATATGAACCTGAGCGTGGAGATGTGATTATCATAGAGATCACTAAAGATGCATATCCACTAATATCAGCTGATAAATATATAGAAAGAGATTCTCATGGAAACATCGTTACGACACATGATATGATTTACTTTGTTAAAAGATTAGTCGCTCTTCCTGGAGATGAAGTTGATTTCATAACGGATCCTGATGATTCAAATCAATCATTTGTAAGAATTAACGGAGAAATGATTATGTCTCCTTATTTTGAATACTATATCATTCAAAATGACCAAATGAGCATCATTTTAGCATGGTTGGATGATGGCATATTAATAGATGGCATGTATCTAGCGTTTGGTGATAATGCGAACGGTTTCGAATTTGATCCAATCACAGGAGAACAGATTAACCTACCAGGTTCATTTGATAGCAGAGGATTTGGAGCAGTATATGATGAAGATATCATAGGTAAGGTCATTTTTAGATTATGGCCAATGGGTGTCGTCAAATGATGAAGCAAATTCAATGGTTTCCTGGTCACATGTTTAAGTCCTTAAGACAAATAAGAGAAAAAATAACGTTAATGGATATTGTCTTGGTGCTTTTGGATTCGCGTCTACCCTCATCAAGTATGAATCCAGAAATATTTAAAATCATTAAACATAAACCAACGCTTATCTTATTTAATAAAATGGATCTTGCTGATGAGAGCATCTTAAATGAATGGGTTAGATATTATGAGGGTCAAGGTTATTTGACGCTAAAGATAGATTCTCAAACAGGCAAAAATGTTTCAAAAATACATGAATATGCTCAATTAGTTCTAAAAGAGCAAATTGATAGAAATCGTTTGAAAGGATTAAAGGATCGTCCGATACGGACGATGATTTTAGGCATACCGAATGTCGGAAAATCTACATTAATCAATCAGTTATCCAAATCGAGTGCAACAAAGACCGGAAATACACCTGGTGTGACTAAGGCACAACAATGGATAAAATTATCTGATGATTTTGAGCTCCTAGACACACCAGGTGTCTTATGGCCAAAATTTGAAGATCCTAAGGTAGGCTACCATTTAGCAATCACTGGAGCAATCAAAGATAAAATATTACCTGAAGATGATGTTGTTAAATATGCATTGACATTCCTTAAAACTTATTATCCAAAAAGATTAGCAGAACGATATCATATTGAAAACGAAACAGAATTCATTGATATGCTGGATGTCATTGGTAAACAAAGAGGTGCATTACTTAAAGGTGCTGAAATCGATTATCAAAGAGTCTATACGATTGTTTTGACTGACATTAGAAATAAACAGCTAGGGGGACTATCTTTTGACAGACTCTAGTCTTTATCTTTTTGAAAATGAATTATATGAACACGGCATCACTTATATTGCTGGAGTTGATGAAGCTGGAAGAGGACCTTTAGCAGGACCAGTGGTTGCTGCTGCAGTCATATTAAAAAAAGGTGCAGTTTTTCAGTATGTCGATGATTCCAAGAAATTAAATGAAAAACAAAGATTACTAGCTTTAGAAGAAATAAAGACCAATGCTTTGGCTATCGGTATTGGCATTTCATCAGTTGAAGAGATTGATCAGATCAACATTTATAGAGCAAGTAGAGAAGCCATGTTATCAGCTATCAATCAATTAAAGATCAAACCTGAATTTTTACTGGTTGATGCAATGCCAATGGAAATTGATATTCCCATGAGAAGCATTATCAAAGGGGATGCACAAAGTGTGAGCATTGCTGCTGCATCGATTGTAGCAAAAACAACAAGAGATGCTTATATGGTGGAAATGGATAAGTTATTCCCTGAATATAATTTCAAGCAACATAAAGGTTATGGAACAAAAGAACATTTAGAAGCAATCTATAAATATGGAGTGACACCCATTCATAGAAGAACATATGAGCCAATTAAATCAATTTTAAGAAGCAAGCCATAAATCTCTAGGTGGTGGAGGATATATGAACACTATTGAAAAAATTATAAAATATGATTGCAAGCCAGAAATATATGAGAAAAGTACCTCTCCATTTTGGGATGATGATCATATATCTAAAAGTATGCTTCAGGCACATTTTGATCAAGATACTGAAGCTGCTAGTAGAAATATGAAATTCATCAGTCAATCTGTCCAATGGATCAATTCAGTTGCTCCTGCTTCTAGCCATCACAGAATTTTGGATATTGGATGTGGGCCAGGTATTTATGCTGAGAAATTCAGTCAATTAGGCTATGAAGTCGTAGGTATTGATATTTCAAAGAGATCAATTGATTATGCAAAAGAAGTTTCTAAAAACAGTCATAGTCAGGTTCAATATATGAATGCTAACTATTTGGAAATAGAACTACCAAATAATTTTGATTTGATTACATTCATTTATTGTGACTATGGTGCACTATCAACCTCTGATAGAAAACTCATATTAGATAAGATTTATCGTTCACTTAATTCTGGTGGAAAATTGATATTAGATGTTTTCACTCATCATCAATATTTAAATCGTAAAGAATCATCCTCTTGGTCTAGTCATCAAGGTTCAGGATTCTTTAGACCAATAAGTCATTTGTCTTTAGAACATCATTACATTTATAATCAAAATGTGAGGTTAAATCAATATATCATTTTAGACGAATCATCGAAAGTTGATGTTTATCGCATTTGGGATACTTGCTTCACCAAAGATTCTATCTCTAAGGAATTAGAGGAAAGTGGGTTCCATCTTAATCAAGTATTGAGTGATGTTTCAGGAAAACCTTATAAAAGTGATTCAAATACATTGGCTGTTATTGCTGAAAAAAAGTAAATCATCTCACAATCTCATCCATTTTATGATTTTATCACCATATTGGAGACTCTTAATCTTGTAGATCATCAAGATTAAGGTGCTCTTTTTTATTTAAAATTTAAAGCAATTATGTCATTTTTACGATAATATAGGGCAAAATAAAAAATATATATTATTTAAATATATATAAAAACAATACGTGTACTTTTAACTTGACAATCAGAATTAAGACACTATAATAGATATGAAATGGAGTGTTGTCATGAATAAAAAATTAATCATTGTTGAGTCACCATCTAAATCAAAGACAATCGCTAGTTACGTTGGCAACGACGTGCTTGTTTTATCTTCGAAAGGGCATGTGCGCGATTTAGCTACATCAGGTATTGATGGATTGGGACTTGATATTGAAAATGATTTCCAACCTATTTATAAAATCATTCCAACAAAAGCATCGCTTGTTAAAGAGCTTATTGCAAAGAGTAAAAACCGTGAAGTTTTGATTGCAACCGACCCCGACCGTGAAGGTGAAGCAATTGGTTGGCATTTAGCAGAATTACTTAAGTTGGATCCAAAAGCAAACAATCGTATCGTTTTTAGAGAAATTACAAAACCTGCGATTTTAGAAGCATTAAACCATCCAAGACCAATTGATCAACATCTTGTATTCTCGCAAGAAGCAAGACGTGTCTTAGACCGGATCATTGGGTTTAAACTATCAAAGCTTCTACAAAATAAAATCAAATCAAAATCAGCAGGTCGCGTTCAAAGTGTTGCGCTAAAGCTCATTGTTGATCTCGAAAAAGAAATCGAAGCATTCATTCCTGAAACATATTATGAAATTGAAGCAACTTTCCATCATTTGAAAGCTGATTATGTGATTCCTGAAAAAAAGAGACTTTCTAAAGAGGAAGCAGACTTAATCGTGATGGAATCACAAAACCCATTTTTTGTTAAAAGCATAGAAACTAAAGAATCTAAGCGCTCTCCAAAGCCACCATTCATCACCTCGACCTTACAACAAGATGCAATTTCTAATCTTTATATGAGCGCAAGTAGAACGATGATGGTCGCACAAGCATTATATGAAGGTAAAGAAATCAATGGTGAACTCGTAGGGTTGATTACTTATATGAGAACTGATTCCACAAGACTTGCTGAACCTTTCATCCATGAGGCACAACATTATATAGAAAGCACATATGGAAAGAAGTATCTTGGAAGATATCATGTTTCAAACAAAGATAATGCTCAAGATGCTCATGAAAGTATCAGACCAACCAGTATCACACGAACACCAGAAAGTATTGAACATTATTTATCAAAAGATGAATTCAGATTATATAAGCGCATTTATCAAAGAACAATCGCAAGCTTAATGTCACAAGCCATTTTTGATATGACGAAAATCAAATTAGAATCACATGGTCATATCTATCAAGCTGAAGGCAGTGTTGAGAAATTTGATGGTCACTTAAAAGCATATTCAGAGGAAAAAAATAAGGATAAACACCTACCACACTTAAGCATTGATCAAGAAATAGCTGCAAAAGAAGTACTTTCCATTGAAAAAGTTACAAAGCCTAAGACGAGATTTAGCGAAGCTACTCTCATCAAGGAAATGGAAACTTTGGGTATTGGCAGACCTTCTACCTATGCTCAAATTATATCTACTTTAAAAAATAGAGACTATGTAGAAATGATTGAAAAAAGATTTAAACCAACCGATCAAGGCAAGTTGACATCTGAACAACTCGATCTATTCTTCTCAAAGATTATTGATATCGAATATACTTCTCGAATGGAAAAAGTACTTGATGATATTGCTGATGGTACTCAAAGTGGATTGCATCTGGTGTCAAGATTCTATCATTCTTTCGTTCCAATGGTTGAAACAGCACAAAAGGAAATGAAGAAGATAGGTCCAAAAATGACCGATGAGATCTGTCCTAATTGTGGAAGACCTTTAGTTGTTAGAACGAGTAAATATGGTGAATTCATCGCATGTAGTGGCTTCCCAAAATGTAAATATGTAAAGAAATAAAAAATTGATCCTCTGCTTAACGCAGGGGATCGCTTATTATTGGCGTTCCAAATAGCATAATGATATAATATATATGAATCTTAAATAAGGAAGTGTCACAATGAAAACATTTGGTGGAAAAAAAGTAACTGTAATTGGAGAAACAAAGCATGTTGGTGATTTAGCACCTAATTTTAAAGTGGTCAGTAATAAGTTTGAGACCAAACACTTATCGGATTACAAATCAAGATATGTTGTTTTAAATGTTGTCCCTTCTTTAGACACCACAGTATGTGATAGACAAGCAAGAACTGTCAATAAAGAATTATCAGAACGAGATGATATTGTTGTCTTAACGATTTCCAACGATCTACCCTTTACTCAGGAAAAATGGTGTGGTAGCTCAGGATTGGATAACGTTATTACATTGAGTGACTATCAAGAATTAGATTTTGCTAATAAATATGGCACAAACATCAAAGAATTAAGATTACAAGCAAGAAGCGTTTTCGTCCTAGATGAGAAACGTAAGATATTGTATCTTGAGTATCTTGATGAAATGAGTCAGCACCTCAATTTTGATGAATTATTAACATTTATAAGACAATTGCCGAAAGAATAATCTTTCGGTTTTGTTTTTGATATGGTATAATATTCAAAGAATTAGGGAGAAAATTATGGGACTATTTAAGAAGTTGTTTGGCAAAAAACCTAAGAATGAGCGATATCAATTAGGCTTACATAAAACTAAAGAAAATTTAGGTAATTTAAAAGCAATTTTAGCCGCATCAAATAAAATTGATGATGAGCTTTTTGATTCTCTCGAAGACATCTTCATCCAAGCTGACATTGGTATTGATACAGTGATTTATTTTATTGATCAACTTAGACAAGAAGTTGAAAATAAACATATCAGTGATCCCAATGATCTTGCAGAAATTATTGTTGATAAAATGTTTGAGATTTACCTCAAGGGTGAATTAGTCCAAACCGATTTAAATTATGATGAGCATGAAGTCAATGTCTATTTATTTGTTGGTGTCAATGGTGTTGGAAAAACAACAACCATCGGTAAACTTGCTAAACAATTAAAAGACGAAGGAAAAAAAGTTATGATGGTAGCTGGTGACACATTTAGAGCTGGTGCTATCGATCAATTGGTTGAATGGGGAAAAAGAAGTCAAACATTTGTTTATACTAAAGAAACAGGTTCTGACCCTTCGAGTGTCATCTACGATGCACTTGAAATTGCAAGAACTGAAAAGTATGATGTTGTCTTATGCGATACTGCAGGTAGACTTCAAACCAAAGTAAATCTCATGGCAGAACTTTCTAAAATGAAACGAGTGATTCAAAAATCATTACCCAATGCACCTCAAGAAACACTCTTAGTCATTGATGCTACAACAGGGCAAAATGGTATGCGGCAAGCAGAAGTGTTTAAAGAAGCAACTGATGTGAGCGGCATCATCCTAACCAAACTTGATGGTACAGCAAAAGGTGGTATTGTCCTAGCAATCAGACATCTATATCATTTACCCATCAAATATGTAGGACTTGGCGAAAAGATTGACGATCTTGTCATGTTTGATATTGAACAATATATCTACGGATTATTTAAAGATTTCTTCTAAGGAGACCTATGGAGAGTTTAGAAAAGAAAGAACAACTCAATCAGTTATTTGAAATATATAGCACCTTGCTAACAGAAAAGCAGGTACTCTACTTTGATCATTATTATAGAGAAGATTATTCACTTCAAGAAATAGCTGAACTCTATCAAGTCAGTAGAAATGCTGTTTATGATCAACTTAAAAAAGTCGAAGAACATCTTTATGATTATGAAAAGAAATTAAAGCTTTTTGAACAAAGAGAAAAAAGATTAAAACTCATAGATGAAGCACAAAAAAATAATGATTTGACCTTGTTAGAACATATTAGAAAGTTGGACGAATAATGGCGGAAAATAGTTTAAGCTCACGCTTACAAATGGCAATGCGCCGTTTGACTGGCAAGGGCTTTTTAACCGAAAATGATATTGATGAAATGATGCGCGAAGTGCGTCTTTCTTTGCTTGAAGCTGATGTCAATTTTAAAGTTGTTAAAAGCTTTATAGCAAATATCAAAGAACAAGCTGTTGGTGAAAAGATTCTTAAGGGATTAAACCCAGGGCAACAAGTTGTTAAAATTGTACACGATGAATTAAAGCGTGTCATGGGTGAAGACTCAGAGGGTATCAGATATAATTTAAATGGCATAACAACCATCATGACTATAGGTTTACAAGGATCTGGGAAGACAACAGCTATTGGTAAACTTGGTGTCTATATTCGCAAGAATGAGAATAAGAAAGTATTATTCATTGCTGCTGACGTATACCGTCCAGCTGCAATTGAGCAACTCAAGATTATTGGTAAGCAAATCGGTATTGAAGTCTTTGAAAAAGGCCTTATAGACGCAAAAACAATTGTTAAAGATGGATTGGAATATGCTAGGCAAAATGGCTTTGATGTTGTCATTATCGATACCGCTGGTCGTCTTCATATTGATGAAAAGATGATGCAAGAATTAGTGGATGTCAAAGCAATCGCTAAACCTAATGAAATTCTTTTAACAGTTGATGCGATGACTGGCCAAGATGCAGCCAATATTTGTAAAAGTTTCCACGAACAATTAAATGCAACAGGTGCCATTTTAACAAAACTTGATGGTGATACCAGAGGTGGAGCAGCTTTATCAATTAAAGAAGTATCAGGTATTCCAATTAAATTTGCATCAAGCGGCGAGAAGATGGACACCTTTGAAGTCTTCCATCCCGAACGTATGGCATCCCGTATTTTGGGTATGGGTGATGTCTTAACATTAATTGAAAAAGCTACTGAATCTATTGATGAAGATGAAGCTATGGGCATGATGGAAAAACTGATGTCAGATACCTTCAATTACAATGATTTGTTAAAGCAATTTAAGATGATTAAAAAAATGGGATCCGTGAGCAAAATATTAGGTTTCATGCCTGGTATGGGGCAACTCAAAAATGCAGCATCTCAAGTTGATGACAAGCAGTTTGAACAAATGGGTGTACTCATTCACAGTATGACCGAAGCAGAAAGAAAAGACCCTAAATTGATTGATATGAGCTCAAGACGTAGAGAAAGAATTGCTCGAGGATCCGGGATGAAAGTCGCGGATTTGAATCGTCTCAGACAAGCACTTGAGTCTCAGAAAAAAATGATGAAAAAAATGATGAGCATGGATGAAAAAGAAATCGAAGGCTTATCAAAAAACCCATCAAAGATGATACAACCAGCTAAAGCAAAAAAAGGAAAAGGTAAAGGCAAGGGTCAATTCCGGTTTCGGTGACCCTTTTTTTATCCACAAAAGTTGTGGAAAAGTTGTCTTGCTATCTATGATAAAATTAAGAAAAGAGGAGAATATATCTATGCAAAAATTAATCTTGGTCGACGGTAACTCCATCTTATTTAGAGCCTATTATGCAACTGCATATCCAGGAGCGAAACTTATGCAAACAGGTTCAGGCATTTATACGAATGCGCTTTTTGCATTTGTTGGGATGTTTGAAAAGATTGTTACTGAAGATGATGTCCACATATTGGTGGCATTTGATACCAAAGAACCAACAAAAAGACATCTTACTTATGAAGGTTATAAGGCAGGAAGAACAAAAATGCCAGAAGAACTGGCCATGCAAATTGATTTAGTTAATGAATACATCAAATTATTTGGTGTGAAAATATACAGTAAGGCAGGTTATGAAGCAGATGACATCATTGGTACATTAGCAAAACGTGCAAGTGCTTCAGATTTCCAAGTTGAAATCTTTTCTAGTGATAGAGACTTACTACAATTAGTTGATCAAAATATAACAGTTAACCTATTAAAAAAAGGGATGACAGATGTTCACCGATTTGATCCAAAAACCTTATATGAAACATATGAATTGACACATGAGCAAATGATTGACTTAAAGTCTTTGATGGGTGATCCTTCAGATAATATACCTGGTGTTCCTGGTGTTGGTGAAAAAACAGCTGTTAAGCTGCTCAAAGAGTATCACGACTTAGAGAATCTTTATCAGCATAAAGATGAAATCAAAGGTAAACTCGGAGAAAATATTAGAGAATTTGAGCATCTTGCTAAGATGAGCAAAGAATTAGTTACCATTGAAATTGATGCTGATATTGATTGTGTAATCCATGATTTACATAGAAAACCAATTCAAACCAATGAACTGATGTCTTTTTTTCAAAAGTATGATTTGCATATGTTTGTTAAAAAAATGGAACAGCCAACAACTCAGCATGAAACTTGGGAATACCAAGCAATTAGAGATGAAAGAGAACTTGGGAAAATACTCAAACCTCATTTGGCACTTCATTTTGAATTAAGCGATTATAACTATCATAAAGCAGAACTTTGGGGTGTTGGTATCTCTGATGGAAAAAATCATTACTATCTATCACCAGAGGTTGCACTTTCATCTATTAATTTTCAAATGTATCTAGTAGATGAATCGATACCTAAATTCATTTATGACTATAAAGCAGTCAAGGTTTTCCTATTATGGAACAATCTTGATTTAAATGGCATCATCTTTGACTTATTATTAGCAGCTTACTTAATCAATTCTCATTTAGGTAAAGAAGAATTCAAACGGATCGTTTCTGCATTTGATTATGAGGATATCCTATATGATGATGTTATCTATGGAAAAGGTGCTAAAAAAGGATTACCAGAAAAAGAGATTTATGAAAGACACATCGTAAGTAAAGCTAAAGCTATTTTTGAGCTCAGAGCACCTTTACTTGCTCAATTAGAAGATCAAGAACAAACACATTTGCTAATTGATCTAGAAATTCCACTATCTGAAGTGCTTGCTGAAATGGAATATCAAGGATTATACGTAGATCAGGATGAACTTGACCGACAAGATGCAGATCTATTAGGACGGATAAATTCCATTGAAAAAGAGATTATTGAACTAGCTGGAGAACCCTTTAACGTTTCTAGCCCTAAGCAATTGGGAGAAATCTTGTTTGAAAAGCTTCAACTTCCTAACGGTAAGAAGACAAAAACTGGATATTCAACTAATGTAGAAGTCCTCAATCAGCTTCAAGGTAAGCATCCAATCATTGATCAAATCATGGAGTATCGCACACTTTCGAAACTTCACTCAACCTATATTGTAGGTATTAGACAAAATTTATTTGATGATGGCAAAGTCCATACCATCTATATGCAAGCTTTGACTACAACAGGTCGCTTGTCATCACTTGATCCTAATTTACAAAACATTCCAATTCGTAGTGAAGAAGGTAGAAAGATTAGAAAACTGTTTTTAGCTACTGAAGGCAAATATCTACTAGGTGCTGACTATTCACAAATAGAACTTAGAGTATTAGCTGATATGGCAAATGTCAAATCTTTAATTGAAGCATTTAACAAACATCAAGATATTCATACGAAAACCGCTCAAGATGTATTTCATGTCGATGAAGTATCATCAGAACAAAGAAGAGCAGCTAAAGCAGTCAACTTCGGTATCATTTATGGTATTGGAGCATGGAGCTTAAGTGAAGATATTAAAGTAACACCAAAGCAAGCTCAAGCATTTATTGATCAGTATTTGTCGATTTATCCTGAAATCAAAGATTATATGGAAAATATTGTGAAATATGCTAAAGAACATGAATATGTTGAAACCATCATGAAACGTAGAAGATATATCCCTGAACTAAAATCTCCTGTGTTCATGCAAAGAGCTTTTGGCGAAAGAACTGCACTCAATGCCCCTATTCAAGGCAGTGCTGCTGATATTCTAAAGAAGGCTATGGTTGACTTGTATAAGTATTTAAAGAAGCATAAGAAGCAATCTAAGCTATTACTTCAAGTTCATGATGAATTGATACTTGAGGTTCCCGAGTCAGAACTCAGAGAAATGCAAACTATCGTTCCACAGATGATGGGTCAAGCAGTCAAACTCAAAGTTGATCTTGAAACGTCATGTGATATTGGAAAAACTTGGTACGATCTAAAATAGAGGTGATGACATGCCGGAACTTCCAGAAGTAGAAACCGTAAGAGCAACACTAGAAAATGAAATTAAAAATGAAGTGATTGTAGGTATTGATCTTTACTATTCGAAAATCATTCAAAATGAACTTGAATGGTTTATCAAAGCAATTACCAATCAAAGGATTCACCGTATTGATCGTATGGGAAAATACTTAATTTTAATTTTAGATGATTTCGCAATGATTATTCATCTTCGAATGGAAGGAAAGTTTTATATTAAGACAAACGAAGAGATTGACAAACATGAACATGTCATCTTCCACTTCGGAAGTGGAAGAAACCTTAGATATCATGATGTCAGAAAATTTGGGACCATTTCACTTTTGGATATCAACACATATCTAGATGAGTATCCGCTGATTCAATTAGGAAGAGAACCCAAAAATTTAGAGTATCATCATTTCTTTGAAATGATAAAAAATAGAAAAACAACGATAAAACAAATCTTACTTGATCAGCATATCATTGCTGGATTGGGTAATATCTATGTAGATGAAACATTATTTTTAAGTCGAATACACCCAACAAGAGTTGCATCTTCTATAACACTTGAAGATGCAAAGCATATCATTTTTTCTGCAACACAAGTGCTTGATAAAGCAACCAAACTCGGTGGGACAACCATCAGATCTTATACATCAAGTCTCGGTGTGCATGGAAGATTCCAAAATGAACTTAATGTCCATATGAAGCAAGGTGAACCTTGCCCAGTATGTCAAACAGAAATTATCAAAATGAAAGTCGGAGGACGGGGTACATATGTCTGTCCAAAATGTCAGCACTAGTCCAATCATCATCGGATTAACTGGAGGTATTGCTAGCGGTAAAACAACAGCATCCAATTACTTCCTTCAACTTAATATCCCAGTCATAGATAGTGACCATATCGTTAAGGAATTATGGGAAAACAATCAAGAGATGATCGATAAGGTCGAAGCTTTTTTCCATCTTTCTGTTAAAACATATGAAGACAGAAAAAAACTTGGACATATGATATTTCATAATGATCAAAAACGAGAAGCTTTAAATCATATGGTTCACCCATATGTGTTTGCTAAAATCGAACAATTGAAAAAAGAGTATCATAACAGTCCTTATATCGTTATTGATATGCCTTTGTTAATTGAAGTGGGTTATCAAGAATTATGTGATTATGTTTTAGTTGTTTATGTAGATTTAGAAACTCAAATTAAAAGACTCGTGACCAGAGATGCCTTAGATCGAACTGAGGCAATCACACGTATCCATGCTCAACTCCTCTTAGAAGAGAAAATCAAGCATGCAGATGTCATATTAAATAACAACGGTTCATTAGATGAACTATATCAACAAATTGATGAATTTTTAAGAGGAATCCAAAATGAAAAATAGTAGTACATTCACCTTACAAAGTCAATCTGATTTAAGTGCTGCTGATTTTAAGGTTTTAGCACTACTTTATCAACCATTAATGGGACTCGAAGGTCAAGCTCTTTATACGACCTTTTATCAACTCATCAATAAAACCAATAGAAGCTCATATACACATCAAGAATTATTTGATTTGCTCAATATGAAACAGCTGGATTTTCTTAAAATCAGAAATAAATTAGAAGCTTTGAATCTTTTGGATATCTATCAGAAAGAGGATCGGTATCTATATTTCATGAAAGCACCACTTACAGCAAAACAGTTTTTAGTTGATACAGTTTTTGGTAGTTATCTCCAAAGTGAGATTGGTGAGAAGAATATGAATCTTCTGACCTCACTATTTAAAACTGATATACCAAGTAAAGAAGGCTTTGAAAATATCACAAAATCATTTGATGCACTCTATGAGTTCAAGAGTTTGAATTTGCTCAATGTTGATTATGCGCTTCAGGGCAGACAACAAAATGGCGGTAGTCACATCAATTATAAATTTAATTATGAAGCATTTGTTGATCATTTACCTGATCGATTAAAGACCTCACAGTTACTCAATGAAAAACTTAAAGAGCAGATTAATAAGATAGCATTCGTGTATCAATATGATGTCCTAGATATGGTTACTGTTTATGAAGAAGCTTCCAAATCAAGACAAAATGTCAATTTTGCTCAACTCAATATGAGAGCTAAACAGCATTATGATGAGAAACATCAATTGCTCACCATCAAACAAAAAGACTTACCTATAACAAATCTTATAGATCAAGTTGCACCTCAAGTCATCATTCAAAAATATGCTAAAACGGATCAACAAGGCATTGCATTACAAACTGCAACACAATTATTAGAAAGAAATGCTGTAGAACCAGGTATCATTAATGTCATCTTGATGTTGGTATTAAAGCATAAGGATGGCGTATTGCCTAATATTAATTATATGGAAAAAGTTTTACATGATTGGTTGAATAAAGGCGTTCAAACAACAGAAGATGCAATCAATCATTCAACAAACCTAGAATCACAGTATGAACAGAAGAGCAAGGTGCAAAAAGTCGCAGAACCTGATTGGATGGACGACTACATTAAAGATCTTGCTAAAATGGAGGGATAGACATGACATTAGATGAAATGAGAAAAGTAATCTCTAATGACCCAGAAACAAAAAATCTAAATTTATTGGATATTGATATCTATAAGGTATTTCAATATATCCAAGATCGCGATCAGCACATGGTCAAAGACGGATATCAGCCAGTTCTAAGAACAGATCCTTATATCGAGATTGTTTACCGACCAACAAAAGAAAAGGCTGAAGAATTAAGAAGACAAAAGATCAGAGAACATTTAAAATTCTATGATAGCGAAGTCTATATTCAAGATGCTAGTCTATCTCGTTTTGAAGTTTATAATGAGGAAAGAGAAAAAGCTTATAAGCTTGCTTCTGACTTTGTTGAAAATTATCGTAAAGATAAATACATCAAAGGTTTATACATTTTTGGTAAATATTCAACAGGTAAAAGCTATTTGCTGTCAGCTATTGCTCAAGAATTAGCTGAAAAGAATATCACAGTCTTATTTGTCTATATGCCTGACCTAGTTAGAAGCATTAGACAAGGTATGAATGAAGGCAACTTAGAACAAAGAATTAATCAGCTTAAGCAGGCCGATGTTTTAATGATGGATGATATTGGTGGAGAAAATATGTCACCATGGTTTAGAGATGAGATTTTAGTGCCAGTCATGCAATACCGTTTATCTGCTCAACTTCCTGTCTTCATGACTTCTAATTTTGAGTATGTTCAACTTGTTGAAGCACTCACAGTTAATAAAGATGAAATGAATAGAGTCAAAGCAGCAAGACTAATTCAAAGACTTAAGGATCTCATGACTTATGTAAAATTGACGCAAGATCAATACAAAGGGTAAAGAATACTTGAAATTTATGAAACAAGTGCTATAATGTAGGTATTACGAAGAAGAGGACATGGTTTGAATCAAACCTAGCGACGCGGAATTGGTGAAAGCCGCGACAGATTCGAATTACTCCCTTGGAGTAGGCTCAATCAAATTGAGTCCGGGTCATGCCGTTATCCATATGATAAGTGCTAGCTATGCTAGAACTAAGGTGGTACCACGATATTTCGTCCTTAGATTTTTCTAAGGATTTTTTTATTTATAAAGGAGACTTACTATAGATTGTCAAGCAAATAAAAGTAATTAATAGTAAAAAACCTCCAAGAAGGCCAAAGCACTAAAGATGAATCAATTAGAGGCCACTACACCCTCATTTGATTATTTGAATTGTGAATGATC
>JAIPGC010000020.1 GCA_021736335.1 Acholeplasmataceae bacterium
TTTTTTGCGATTTGTATTAAAATACAAGTGGTGTAAGCGTTTTATTTTTTTTGAAAAAACCCTGTTTAAACGCAATATGACCGGAGGAAAAAATGAAATCAATCGTTATTGGCGTTATCGGAGCTGATGTTCATGCTGTTGGCAATAGAATCATTGAGTATACATTAACACGAGAAGGTTACAACGTTGTCAACGTTGGTGTGTTATCAACTCAAGAAGATTTTATCAATGCAGCTATTGAGACATCGGCTCGTTTAATTTTAGTATCATCACTTTATGGTCATGGAGAATTGGATTGCCGTGGCATGAGAGATAAATGTAATGAAGCAGGTCTAGATGATATTTTGCTATATGTAGGTGGTAATATCGTTGTTGGTAAACAAGATTTTTCTGAAGTCGAAAAAAGATTTAAAGAAATGGGATTCAATCGTGTCTATCCTCCTGGTGTAACCATTGATGATGTGCTAGGAACAATCAAACAAGATTTAGGAGATTTATAATGCAAAAATACCTACTCGTTGATTTTGGATCAACATTCACTAAATTAACTGCTGTTGATTTGGATAAAGAAGATATTATCGCTACTTCAAAAGCAATTACGACTGTTGATACTGATATCTACTTAGGATATGAGGAAGCTTTAGAAAAACTCAATAAAAAAATCGGACAAGAACTTAAATTCGACAAAATAATCGCATGCTCATCAGCAGCTGGTGGCCTAAAAATGGTAGCGATTGGTTTAGTTGAGGAATTGACAACAGAGGCAGCAACAAGAGTTTGTCTTGGTGCTGGTGCCAAGGTTGAGCTTGTTTTATCTCATAACATTAACAATGCTGAAGTTCAAAGCATACTAGATAAGAAAATAGATATCGTTTTATTAGCAGGTGGCGCAAACGGAGGAAACTCTGAATGTGTCATTCACAATGCAAAAAAACTAGCCCAATCTTCAATTACAGCACCTATCATATTTGCTGGTAATAAAGATGCGGCTGATGAAATCACTGACATCTTGTCAGCAGCAAAAAAAGAATTCTTTATTTGTGAAAATGTCATGCCAAGACTTAATGTTCTAAACATTAACAGTGCAAAGGATAAGATCAAAGACATTTTTGTTAAAAACATAATTGAAGCTAAAGGTATTAAAAAAATAGAAAAAACAATTGATCGTGTTGTACTTCCAACACCTAATGCTGTCTTAATGGCTGCTGAATTACTGTCAAAAGGTTTTGACAGTGAAGAAGGTTTAGGCGACCTAATGATTGCTGACGTAGGTGGAGCAACAACTGATGTCTATTCAATGGCTGATGGATTGCCTACACAAATGAATGCTCTTTTAAGTGGTCTCGAAGAACCTTTTGCCAAAAGAACTGTTGAAGGTGATTTGGGAATGCGCTACTCCGCATTAGGTATTTTAAGCTCCATGAGTCCATCTGAAATCAGTCATTATCAGAAAATGGGTATTGATATTGTGATGGAAGCAAATAAAAGAGATTCTGAAATAGATTTCATTTCTGAAACTGAGCATGATTACATCGTTGATGACATCCTAGCTGCTAAATGTATTGATACTGCTACTTCTAGACATGTGGGAACCTTAAGAGGTGTTTATACACCAATGGGTATTATGTACTATCAAGTAGGCAAGGATTTGACAAAGGCCAATTACTTCATTGGTACTGGTGGTGTTGTCATTAGCAGTAAAGATCCAATTGCAATGCTCAAAAGAGGAACAAAAATTGAAAGTAAAACAATGGAATTACGACCAGTTGACCCAACATTCTTATTAGATAAGGATTATATTCTTTCTGCTATGGGTCTTTTGAGTATGGATCATCCTGAAATTGCATTAAAAATCATGAAAAAACATATCATCAAAATCTAGGAGATTATTATGCAAGTAACTAATAAAAAATGGCCTTTAGAAAAATTTTTAGAGGTTCGAAAAGAAGTCTTATCATCTTGGCCTACAGGAAATGATCCAATGCTCGATCTAGATGTTGCTGTAGAAACCTTGCGTCATGTACCTCCTCATAAGAATTTTGCACTCAAGCTTATTGAAGCAAAAAAACAAAATAGAACCTATATTCAACCAAGAGCAGGTGTTGCTCGTTTGAATGAGCACATTGAACTCATGCAATATTTAGAGGCTGCAGGTGCCGATTTTTTACCTGCCACTATAGATTCCTATACAAGACACAATAGATACCTAGAAGCTGAAGAAGGTATCCGTATGAGCGTTCAAGAAGGACGATCTTTATTAAATGGATTTCCTGCAGTCAACCATGGGGTTTTAGCATGTAAAAGTGTCTTAGATTCAGTCAATGTTCCCCTACAGGCAAGACATGGAACACCTGATGGTAGATTATTAGCTGAGATCATTCACGCTGCAGGTTGGACCTCTAATGAAGGTGGAGGTATATCTTACAATTTACCTTATGCAAAAAACATTTCTATTGCTGATTCAATATATTACTGGCAATACTGTGATCGTTTGGTTGGTTACTATGAAGATCATGGTATCAGCATCAATAGAGAACCTTTTGGTCCTTTGACAGGAACACTTGTTCCCCCTTCAATTGCGATTACTATTGGTATCATCGAATCACTTCTTGCTGCTGAGCAAGGTGTGAAAAATATCACAGTAGGTTATGGACAATGTGGTAATGTGATTCAAGACATTGCCGCAGTCAGGGTTTTGCTAGAACTTACAGAAGAATATTTAAAAAAATATGGTTATGAGCATATGGTAGTTACAACTGTCTTTCATCAATGGATGGGTGGGTTTCCTCAGGATGAAGCTGCAGCAACAGGTTTAATCTCTATGGCTTCAACAGTTGCTGCCTTAGCAGGAGCAACAAAAATGATCACTAAGACACCCTATGAATCCATTGGTGTGCCAACAAAAGAGATCAATGCTTATGGTATTAGAGCATCAAAAACAGTTGTTTCGTTGCTCCAAGATCAAAAATATCCACAAACAACGAAATTAAAAAATGAAATGAAACAAATTCGCAAAGAAGTGACATGTCTTTTAGATGAAGTTTTCAATTTGGGAAATGGCGATTTAGCACAAGGTACCATTAAAGCTTTTGAGCTTGGTGTTATTGATGTCCCATTCGCACCCAGCAAACAAAATGCGAATAAAATTCTTCCAGCAAGAGACAATGATGGGTGTGTTCGAATTTTAGAGTTTGGAAGTTTGGGCATGAATAAAGAAATTAGAGAATTTCATAAAGCAAAACTAAAAGAAAGATCAAAAGCTGAAGGTAGACCAATCACTTTTCAAATGACTGTTGACGATATATATGCAGTAAGTCATAGTCAACTGATTGGAAGACCTGCTCAAAGAGAAAATAAAAAATGAAAATTGTTGATGTTATTCTAACTAAATCATATACAGGTTTTTATTTTGACGATCAAAAAGCCATTAAACGTGGTGCTGATCGTGATGGTTTCTTATACATTGGTGAAACAATGACCCCAGGCTTTAATAACATACGTGTGCCTGGTGAAGCCATTTCAATTCAATTACTGTTAGAAAATGGTGACATCGGTATTGGAGACTGTGCAGCCGTTCAATATTCAGGAGCAGGAGGTAGAGATCCACTCTTTTTAGCTAATGACTACATTCCATGGCTTGAAGAACACATCAAACCTTTACTGATAGGTGAGGATGTAAAGACCTTCAAATCATTATCTGAAAAATACGATAAGCTCAAGATTGATGGGAAAAGAATGCATACAGCAATCAGATATGGTATATCTCAAGCATTGCTGAGTGCGACCGCCATTGGAACCAAAAGAACACTTGCTGAAGTTATTAGAGATGAATATAATCCTGAGTTTACCTATTTAACTCACGTGCCTATTTTTGCTCAAACAGGTGATGATCGTTACACAAATGTTGATAAGATGATTCTAAAGGAAGTTGATTCATTACCTCATGCCTTAATCAATAATGTCAAAGAAAAATTAGGATATCAAGGTAAATTGTTACTTGAATATGTCAAGTGGCTGAAAAACAGGATATTAACTCATAGACAAAACGAAAACTATATGCCAATCCTTCATATCGATGTATATGGAACTGTTGGCATTGCATTCGATAATAATATCGATCAGATTATTTCATATATTCTTGAACTCGAAAAAGAAGCTTCTCCTTTTAAATTAAGACTTGAAGGTCCTATTGATACTGGTGACAGAGAAGGGACTATGATTGCTCTTAGAGATATTAGAAAACGTCTAGATGATATGAATTGTAGTGTTGAAATCGTTGCTGATGAGTGGTGCAATACACTTGAAGATATTAGATATTTTGCTGATAACAAAGCTGGACATATTCTGCAGATAAAAACACCTGATTTAGGTGGATTAAATAATATTGCTGATGCAATTATTTACTGCAAGAATCATCAAATAGGTGCTTATTGCGGTGGCACATGCAATGAAACCAATATTTCAGCAATTGCTACAACAAATGTTGCTATTGCTTGCCAAGCTGATTTATGTTTGGCTAAACCAGGAATGGATGTTGATGGTGGATTCATGATTGTAAAAAATGAAATGGAACGAGTCATTGCAAGATCCAATCAAAGAAAATAGGTGAGTATCATGAGTATATTCTCAGCTGGTACATTTGAATCAAATGATTGTTTGATCACTGTTAAGGAAGCATCGAAACTTAGCATTGAAATAAAAAGCATCGTTTATGATCAATTCAAAGATCAAATAGAAAAAGTCATTAAAGATACATTAGATGAGCTAAACATCGAGAACATATTTGTTTCATGCAATGATAAGGGTGCTCTTGACTATACAATCAAAGCACGTCTCTTGACTGCAATCAAAAGGATGGGTGAATATGATGCGTAGAAGTTTATTATTTATTCCTGCAAATTCACCAGCTATGCTTCAAAATGCTGATGTTTTTAATGCAGATGGTGTGATATTTGACTTAGAAGATGCTGTTTTAGTCTCTGAAAAGGATGCTGCTTTGTCACTCGTCAATGAATATTTGAAGAAATTTCAGTTTGATCATCTCGAAATAATCATCCGAATCAATGGACTTGACACACAGTTTTCAAAAGACGATCTTGAATGTGTGGTAAGTGATCATATCGATACGATTATGCTTCCCAAAGCGACTTACGAAAACACGCTTGAATTATCAAAAATCATACAAAAAATAGAAAAACAGAAAAAACTTAAAAAGAAAATAGGTATTATTCCGATCATTGAACTTGCAAAATCGATCATTGAAGTTAATCAAATAGCTTCTGTAGCACGTGTGAATGGTCTTCTTCTTGGTGGTGAAGACTTAGCAACTGATCTAGAAGTTGAGCGTACAGAAGAAAGTTTGGAGATTCTACTATCTAGAAGTATGGTCGTCCTTGCTGCAAAAGCAAATCAAATCGATGCTATCGATACACCTTATACACAGACTCAAAATGAAGAAGGATTACTTAAAGATGCTCAAAGAGCAAAAGGTTTAGGTATGAACGCAAAATCATGCATTCATCCGAATCAAATAGATGTAATTAATCAAGTCTTTTCACCAAGTGAACAAGAAATCGAATATGCTAAGAGAATCATTGAAGTCATATCTGATGATAAAAATAGACAAAAAGGAGCTTTTTCTATCGATGGAAAAATGATTGATAAACCCATTATAGAAAGAGCACAAAAAATATTAAAGAAAGCAAAAGATTGGAATTTATAGATAGGTGAGTCATGAAGAATGCTTTAAATCGTTTCGTCCCTGATGATTTGTTAGGATATCAAGGATTAGAACATTTTAAACAACTAAAACAAAGAAAATGCATACCTGAAGTGCTGACGAAAAATACTGATAAATCAGTTTCTAGCATTTCAGCTCTTTTTGATTTGATTCCGATCAAAGATGGTATGACCCTATCATTTCATCATCACTTAAGAAATGGTGATGCTGTTTTGAATATGGTTGCTCATGAAATTAAAAAAAGAAATTTAAGAAATATGACACTTGCTCCAAGTGCTATTTTTCCTATTCATGAACCTTTAGTTGAACTCATAAAGTCTAAAAATATTACACAAATCATAACCAATTATATGAATGGACCTGTAGCTGATGCCATCAGTCAAGGTTATCTAGATCAAATCGTCATCATGGATACGCATGGTGGTAGACCACAAGCGATAGAGTCTGGTGAATTGAAAATTGATGTTGCTTTCATTGCTGTACCAAATTGTGATTCTTTTGGCAATGGCAATGGGATCTATGGTAAAAATGCATGTGGTTCTTTGGGTTATTCGATTGCTGATATGAAATATGCTAAACATAAAGTAGTTGTTACAGATGAAATCCATCAGGACATAGATCCAATTGAAATAGAAGCAAAATACATTGATTATATTGTTAAAGTAGATGCTATTGGTGATATTTCAGGGATTGTATCAGGAACGACAAAACCAACAAAAGATCCAGTTCAGCTCAAAATTGCAAAAGATACAGTTCATCTGATTGAAGAACTTGGATATTTAAAGGCTGATATGAGCTTTCAAACAGGTGCTGGTGGAACAAGCTTAGCGGTTGCTGATGAATTAAAAAAGAAAATGATAAAGCATCATATCAAAGGTTCTTTTGCATCAGGAGGTATTACAAGTTATTTAGTACAAATGCATGAAATTGGTTTATTCAAACATCTATATGATGTTCAATGCTTCGACCATGAGGCTATTTCTTCTCTTTCAAGAAATATCAATCATCATTTGATGAGTGCTTCAAAATACGCAAATCCATTTGAATCTAAACCCATAGTTAACGATCTAGATGTCGTGATTTTAGGTGCTACTGAAATTGATTTAGATTTCAATGTGAATGTCACAACTGACTCCAATGGAAAAATCATTGGTGGTTCAGGGGGACATTCTGATACTGCTTATGGTGCTAAGTTGTGTATTATTACTACAAATTTAATCAAATCAAGAACCATCATGATTAAAGACCATGTCACTACGATCACAACACCTGGTGCGTCTATTGATTGCCTTGTCACCGAACGTGGTATTGCGATCAATCCTTTAAGAAAAGACCTTATAGAAAAACTCAAAAATTCAAAACTTAACATATGTCCCATCGAAAAATTATTAGAAAAAGCGTATCAAATGACTGGTGTTCCTAAAAATAAAGAAAAATCAGATCAAATCATCGGTGTAGTGAGATATCGCGATGGTTCAATCGTTGATAGCATCTATAGAATTGAAGATGATAAGTCATGAGTTACTCTGTAAAAACATGTACGACATTCAAGGCTTTAGAGAAAGTCAAAGCATTGCTTGAAGATCAAGGATTGCTTTTTGAGGATAAAGTCACTCATACCATTGGTGTATATGATCAAGATCAGCTTGTGGCAACAGGGTCACTTTATGAAAATGTCATTAAGATGATTGCTATCGATCAAAAATATCAAGGTGAAAATCTTACCTCAACGATTATGACTGCTCTCGTGCAAAAATTACATGAACAAAAGATAGAAAAATACTTTTTATTCACTACACCAAAAAATATACCTATATTTGAGCCATTTTCATTATCTTTGATTATTAAGAATGATGACATTGTTTTGTTTGAAAACAGCATTGAAACTATCGTCGAAAAATTGACATCAATCAATCAGAAACTCAAATTGAATCCAGGACAGACAGCAGCTATTGTTATGAATTGCAATCCTGTGACATATGGACATCTATATTTAATCAGAAAGTGTTCTATGGAAAATGAAAATGTGATTATTTTTTTAGTTGAAGAAAACAAATCTATTTTTCCATTTGATGTCCGTTATGAACTTTTAAAAAAGTCTATTAAAGATTTGGAAAATGTGCATATTTTGCCATCAACACAATATATCATATCAAGAGCAACATTTCCTACATATTTCCTCAAGGAATTAAATGCAGCTTCAAGAGCCTTTATGAAACTAGATATTTCAATTTTTATGAAGTATTTCATGCCTATTTTTAAAATTGATAGAAGATATGTTGGGGATGAACCACTTGATCCTACAACAAATGCTTATAATGAAACAATGAAAGAAATGCTTCAAGAACGCTTAGTGATAGTTAAAAGATTAGAACATGATGGTTCTGCTGTTAGTGCTTCGCGCGTAAGAAAAATGGCTTCACATCACGATTATCAAGGTATTAAGGAAATTGCTCCTATCGCAACCTATAAATTTCTTAAGTCCAAAAAAGGGTTGGCTTTGTTTGATGACAAGTAACATTTTAGAAGCTAGAGAGCAACGCGTTCTAAAGATAAGCCAATTACATCAATCTAATTACATTACCATTTGTGTAAAAGCAAATATCCCAGGCATGAACAAAAATTTAAGTGAAGCGCATTTCTTAGTGCGCTTATTTAGTTTACTCATCAAAAAACATTATCCATGTGAGCTTATAAAGCATTTTGAAAGTGCAGATGGACCTTATTCAATCATTCAAATCAAATCTTCTGATTCACTAAAAATGAAACAAGAGCTTGTTCTTATTGAAGATACACATCCCTTGGGTCGATTCATTGATCTTGATTTATATGCTCATAATGATTTCTCTATATCAAGAAACAGCTTAAATATGCCTCATCGAAAGTGTTATATTTGTGGTAAGGATGCTCATGTTTGCTCAAGAACACAAGCACATAGCACAACTACATTAATAGAGTTTATAAAAAACAAAGTTAAAGTCTATTTGACATATCAAATGGAGCGTCATATCTATGATGCACTCATCAAAGAACTTGAATTAGAAGATAAATTTGGTTTAGTCACAAAATCATCTCGTGGATCACATCCTGATATGGATTACAAATTGATGAAAGATGCCATGTTTGCCATTCTCCCTTATCTTGTTGATCTATTCATCATTGGCTATGAAGCAACGAACCTAAATACATTATTAGAGCAGTCAAGACCTATTGGTATCATTGCTGAAGCTGAAATGCTTAAAGCAACCCATGGAGTGAATGCCTACAAAGGATTAATCTTCATCCTAGGATTAACAATTCTTAGCTCAGGTTATGCACTCCGACATAATCAACAATTTGAATCCATATTTGAAAACATCAAAGAGATGTCTCAAACAGTATTGGAAGAATTTAAACAAACTCCAAAAACTGCTGGACTCAAAGCATATCAAAACCATCAAATAACTGGCATACGTGGTGAAGCTTATCAAGGATTACCTTCAGTCATATCTGCTCTAAAAATATATCATGATGAGCAGGAACAAACCTTAAGAAAGGTACTTAAGCATTTAATACTCGTCTCTGATGACACTGTCTTACTTAAAAGAGCGAAATCAATTGAACGTTATCATCAGATTAAAGAAAAACTTCAGCATGTTGATTTAGATGATCCCATAGAACTCAAAGCATTTAATGCATATGCTATTAAAGAAAATTTGAGCTTTGGTGGATCAGCAGATTTACTGATTGTTACTATTTTCTTAAAGTCGATTCAAAATGAATATTTTAAATAAAAAAGACATGTCGCCATGTCTTTTATTATTTTATAGTGCCTCAGAAACTGTTTTACCTTGCATATGTAAGATTAAATAATCAGGTCCACCAGCTTTTGAATCTGTACCACTCATATTAAATCCACCAAAAGGTTGATAGCCAACGATAGCGCCTGTACATTTGCGATTTAGATAAAGATTACCAACATGGAATTCTCTTCTAGCTTTTTCTAAGTGTTCTCTATTTCTAGATATCACTGAACCAGTAAGTCCATATTCTGTATTGTTAGCGACATCAATAGCTTCATCAAAGGATTTTACCTTACATACAGCTAAGATAGGTCCAAATATTTCTTCTTGCATCAATGTTGATTTAGGATCCAAATCGACATAGATTGTAGGATTGATGAAATAACCAACAGATGACGTTGCACTACCACCTGTGACCAATCTACCTTCTTTATTTCCGATTTCAAAGTATGAAGTAATTTTCTCAAATGCTTTTTGATCATTCACGGGTCCCATGAACGTACTGTTTTTTTCTGGATTACCAACCTCAAGTGCTTCAGTCAATTTAACCATCTTTTCAATCACAACATCATAGACATCCTCATGGATGATGGCTCTTGAGCATGCGCTACATTTTTGACCAGAAAAACCAAATGCTGATTTGACAATTGATTCAGCTGCTAAATCAAGATCTGCATCTGAATCAACGACGATAGCATCTTTCCCACCCATTTCAGCAATTACTCTCTTCAACCAGATTTGACCTTTATGGACCTTTGCTGCTTTCTCATAAATACCCATACCTACTTGTTTAGAACCTGTAAAAGAGATGAATCTGATTTTTGGATGTTCAACAATATAATCTCCGATTTCCGCACCACTACCTGGTAGAAAATTAACCACACCAGCAGGACATCCAGCTTCTTCTAGAACTTCGATGAATTTATACGCAATGACTTGTGTTGTGCTTGCTGGTTTGAGTAAAACTGTATTCCCAGAAACAACTGCAGCAGTTGTCATACCAACTAATATTGCCAAAGGAAAATTCCAAGGTGAGATGATTGCTCCAACACCAAGTGGAATATACTTGTATTCATTTCTTTCAATATTTCTTCTGCTTAATACAACATCATCTATGCGATTAAGTTGAAGCATTTGTCTTCCATAATATTCAAGGAAATCAATCGCTTCAGCAACATCCGCATCTGCTTCTGGCCATGGTTTTCCCGCTTCTTTTGTCATCAAAGCTGAAAATTCAAACTTTCTTCTTCTTAAGATAGCTGCAGATTTGAATAACACATCAGCTCTAACTTCAGGAGAAACATACTTCCATGATTCAAATGCTCTCAGAGCAGCATCGATTGCTAAATCCGTTTCCAATCTGGTTGCTTGGGAAATTGTCCCGACAACTTCTTTAAAGTTTGATGGATTAAGAGATGCCATTTGTTTTTGTGTTTTCACTCTTTTACCATCAATAATGAGGTCATAATGTGTCCCCATATAATCGTTGACAATCGCCAACCCCTCTTGATATTTCTTGATGTTTTCTTTTTCTGTAAAATTAGTTAGCGGTTCTGTTTGATAATCATAAATCGCCATAACTTCTCACCCTTTCTAAACAACTGATTTTTCTATAGATTTGATATCTTCATTATTGAATCTGTTAATGCTTAGCGAAGTCATATCAACTGTCGTTTTTTCCTTTAATATGATCTCACTTAATAATAGTCCTGTCATGGGAGCAAACATGAACCCATGTCCTGAAAATCCACATGCCATGTAAAACCCTTCTAATTGATCTGTATCACTGATGATAGGTTGCCTATCTAATGACATATTATATGATCCTCCCCACTGTCTGATAACTCTTAAATTACCAATCAAGGGCATGATATCAACAACAGTTTTTGCCATATCATCTAGAAATTGCCATGAGGATTCAACATCATGATTTTTTAATGCTTTAGGGTTTCCTCTACCCATTAAGAACGCACCATGTGGAACTTGTTGGCAATAGATGTTTTTAGAAAATGACATGACCATAGGTCCCTGTATCTTTTCTATCGGTTCAGTAGCAAGTATTTCATGATTTTCAGAATAAACTGGAATATCAATTTCTACCATATCTCCAATTTCTTTTGCATAACCACCAGCAGCATTGACAACCTTTGAAACCTGATAAGTTTGTTTATTTGTAATGACTTCTACTATCTTCTTGTCTTCTGTTTTAATGTCTAAAACCTCTTCATAAAAGGAAAAATGGACACCAAGCTTCTTTGCAGCTAAATAATAGGCTTCTGTCATCTTAAAAGGATTGAGATGACCATCTGTCTGACAAAAGGTTGCACTTATAAAAGCATCAGGATTTAAATGAGGGACAATTTTTAAAGCTTCCTCTTTTGTCAATTGTTTTGAAGGAATACCTAATTTGTTTTGTAAAATGACATTTTTTGCGAACTGTTCATGTTCTTCTTTTGTTGTAGCAAGAATCAAATATCCTTCTTGTTTAAATTCAAGATCACCATCATATTTAAGGATTTCTTTTGCATGTTCAAAAAAATCTATACTCATTTTTGCTAAGATACAATTGCTTTCTGTAGCCCACTGCTGTCTTACACCAGCACCACAACGACCAGTTGCACCATTTGTAAAGTATCCTAGGTCAATGACATGAATATCTTTGACTCCTTTTTTCGCTAAATTATAAGCGATACTCACACCACTGATTCCAGCACCAATAATGAGAATGTTACTTTTCATTTTTCTGGTCCTCCGCAATCATCTTGAGTAAAACACCCATGGTCATAGGTCTGACTTTATGAATAGGAACATCTTCAATCTTATGATTGAAATACTGACTGATTTCTCTTTGAATTAAGTGACCACAAGTGTTAGCTTGGCATGGACCCATACCAACTCTAAGAAGTCTTTTCAAGTCTTCAAATGTTTGATATCCTTGATCTAGTAAATCATGGATTTGCTGTAAGGTGACGTCTTCACAGCGACAAATAATAATATCTTTTTTATTCATGTTTTCCTCTTATTGTTACAAAATCATGCAAAAAAATGACAGGTACTGAAACAGTTACTAAAGCTGTATGATCTTGTTTTTTTTTGATTAAGATATGATCAATTGTTGCATCGCATATGACATCACCACTGCGATTTACACCGTGCCATATCTCACCTTTTTCAGGATATGGTAAAAATTCATAGGGTATTTTAAATTGTGCTAAATTATTTTTAATCTGAACGACAATAATAGCTAAACCTGGACAGCTCGTGACACATATACCACAACCTGTACATGCTTCAACATCTAACTTAGGTTGTGTGTTAATATTTGGTCCAATCTGTATGGCATTAAATGGACAGCTCGTTTCACAAGGATTACATGGAATATCTTCATAACACTCTAGTATAGCTTTAGGACGAATGAGTGCTTTTTTCTCTGGAAATCTAGATAGCACTTGGTCGAGTGTTGGAATGCCTGTTTGATTAAGCATGGTTGCTACCTTCCTTCAATTTAGTTAATCCTACTTTAGTTTTAATGCCAAAAGGTCCATCTCTTAATTGAGATAATTGACTCTCATAGTGTTCGACTAGCTTTTCATGCTCAGGATGAGGGTGATTTAAATACTTACTGACGTAAAGACCAGTTAAATAACCTTCCATCATTGCTGAACTTGCTTCTTCAATACCCACAGCATCCCCACAAACAAAAATCGATTCTGTCGAAGTTTGATGATGTAGATTGATTATAGGTACAAATCCACCGAGTTCAGATACGAATTTCATTTGTGTACCAACCATGGATAAAAGCTGATGCATCGGTGTTAGTCCAACTGAGATACATAATGCATCTAAGGTCATGATTTTACTTGTATTAGGTATTTCTTGCCAATTTTTATCTAATGAAACCAGTTCTATGGCTTCTATCTCTTCTTTTCCAATAGCTTTTTTGACAGTGGTTGAAGTTAAAATAGGAACTCCTAAACGTGTCATCTTGGAAGCATGAACCTTATATCCACCAATTGAAGGTGATGCTTCAATAATGGCTTTAACCTTAACCCCAGCTTGCATCAACTGATAAGATACAATGAGTCCAATGTTTCCACTACCTACCATGACCACTTCTTTACCTGGCAGTACTCCATAAACGTTCATTAATGTTTGTGTAGCACCAGCACCATATATACCAGGCAAATCATTATTTTCGAAAGCTAAAAATTTCTCACTAGCTCCAGTTGCAACAATGATTGAATGAGCTTGATAACGCACATATTTTTCTTTGCTCAATACAGTGATGACTAAATCTTGATAAAGACCAACAACTGTTGAATCAGTTAAAATTTCTAGTCGATCAAAATCAAGAATGTCTTGATACAGTTTTTGAGCAATATCATATCCTCTTGTTTTTGCATATTGATCTTTTGATCCAAAAAATTTATGAGTTTGTTTGACCAGCTGTCCACCAACTTTTGGACTTCTTTCAATGATCAAAACACTAATACCTGCTTCAAGTGCTGTTTTTGCAGCACAAAGACCAGATGGTCCACCACCAATAATAATGAGATCTTTATATATCATTTCAAGACCCCCTTATTCTTTTGTCTTTCAACAACCATGTTTGGTTCTAGGGGAGTAATACATGTTCTAACATTTGCTATACCGTTAACTACCATGTTGCATGATGCACAATTCCCAATTGCACAATAGAACCCACGGGGTCTCTTGCTTTTGATACTATAACTTAAGGTCTTAATGCCCAGTGCATGTAGAGCTGAAGCTATACTATCACCTTCAAAACCAGAAACTTCATTGCCTTCAAACATAAAAAAAATCTTCTTCTTTTTAGGAAAGTCTAAAATTGGGTGTCTTTCAATTCGCATCGCCTTATCCTTTGTCTTTTAATGTATGTCACCCTTATTTTATCATATTCAAATATGATATAAAAGACTAAGTGGAAAAACGCTTTCATTTATGAGAGTGTTTTATATATTTTCTAGCAAATTCGAATGAATCTTGTCTTACCAAATAAAAAAACACGAGAACTCGTGTTTTTCATAAGTTTCAATAATGGATTTTTATAACAAACCTTCAATATATTTTTCAATATTAATTGGTTCAAAACCTGGAGAAAAACGATAAGCTACCTTACCATTTCTATCAACTAGAAATTTAGTAAAATTCCATTTGATTCGATCAGTAGTTGCTAGTTTAGATAAGATGCTTGGTTTTCTTGTTCCTGTAATATCATGGCTGATTTCATTTCTCAAATAAACATATAATGGATGCGCATTTTTCCCATTGACATCAATTTTGGCAAATGTTTCAAATTTTGTTCCAAAATTCAATGTACAAAATGATTTAAGTTCACTATCAGATCCAGGTGCTTGTTTCATAAATTGATTGCAAGGAAAATCTAAAATTTCTAACCCTTTATCATGATATTTTTCATATAAACGTTCTAACCCTTCATACTGTGGTGTAAATCCACATTTCGTTGCTGTATTAACAATAAGTACAACTTTGTTTTTATAATTAGCAAGAGAAATATCCTGTTGATTTGTATCTTTTACTGTAAAATCATATATCTTCATATCATCACTCCTTTGATAGTTTCATTTTATCAAAAAATATAAATAATACAATTAAGAAGACTTATCATTTTTTAAAGTCGAATTAAAATGAGTCTATCATTTTTTTCAATTGTGATTGTCTCAGTTTGATGCAAATCATTTTCAAAGATTTGGAGTTCGTCATGATGATAATAACCGAGTATCATGTAATGATTGTTGAAAGCTCCATATACGGATTGAATCAATTGTTTTTTAGATTGAAAAACGATAGGGAATTGATTATTAAAGCATTTATCTGCTGGCTTAATTAGGATAGATAATTTATCTTCATTGTCATCATCTGGTTCAATGGTGAGCAAATCTTCATAAAATGGTGCAGTATCTTTATAAAGTGCAAGTTTACTCAATAACAAAGAAATAATTTTGTTTGAAATGATGGTGTTATTGATATTAAAATCCTTAACGATAGGATCGTTTCTTGGATTTAGTAATTCGACAATAATATGCACATTAGGATTAGTTAAATGACCTTCTAAAAAAATGAGGTTGTCGATAACATTAGCATCTAGTGCATCTTCTGTTTGTTTTTCATCTGATAATAAAAGAATTGATGTTTGTTTCTTAGACTGATTGAGTTGTTCTACTAACAAAGCAATGTTCTCATCTTCGATCCATTTTGCTTGAAATTTGCTTTGATGAATTTTCTCATACTGATTCAAAGATTCAAGGATAAACTGAAGTTTATTGTTTTCTCCAATGATATAGATTTCAATATCTTTTTGGTCAATAAGAGATTTAGATTTTAAATCAATCTTTGGATGTTGATGAATTGATCTTTTAGTCTTGACATTATCATTAAGTGATAAAACATACAATAGTCCTTCATGACATGAAAGAGGTATAGCATGTGAACACTCTTTGAGACAGTCATCAAAACTAATATCCTTAATCGCATAAACCTCAGAACCTTGAAATGAAAATAAAGCCATATAAATATCTTCAATTTGATTTTCAATCAAGGTTTGTGCAATAATTTGTCCCAATCGCTTGTCAAAACATATAGGCATAATGATATGCTCATGTAATTTATCTACAACTCTTGACAGTGTAAGAATTTTATCATAGCTATCAATATGTTTGATTTCAACTACAATTGGTGGTTCATATAAAAATTCTATTGGTCCAAGACCTAAAATAACCTTAATAACGGCTAAATCGCTTTTTGACATGTTTTTATAAACGGTCTGATGATGATCAGGATTCATGATTAAAATAGCTTTAGCGTGCTCAATAGAGATATCCTCTAAATCACTTAGCAGTAGAGGATCACCATGTTTGACTAAAACATTCATCTTGATGATGCTTTGGTCTGATTTTGTCTTTTTAATGGCATTGATGATTTGTCTTTCAGCATAAGTTTTGTCGATATTTGCCAAAATCATCACTGTAACTTCTTTATCTTCTACATAAAGCAAATCCGAAACAAGTTCTGGAACTTTATTATTCCAATTTAATATAACGATATGTTGATCTAAATTGATCTTACCAGCACCACTATTCTTCTTTTGAATATAATCTTTGATAGCATTTGTAGTCAGTGCGATGATTGTTCCTGAAAAGAGGATCAGTCCTGTCACTAAGACGATGACAGCAAGGACAAGCATGTCTGGATTTTGGATACTTAAAATCGCATTTGGAGCTAGCATCCATTTTAAGCTACCATTGGCAAATGCATCAATGAAATTATCGAATTCATTGTCTATGAAAAGAGCGATGACAGCAGCAATTGTTAAAATGATTAAGTTAATCAAAATCATTAGCAATATGATATATACAAGTGGTCTCTTATAGGTTTTGATACTGATCAGACTCTTCGCTCGAGCTAATCTATCTCTTATTGTTCGCATAATTCACCTCTTAATTAGTTTTATTATACGATAAAAAGTTCTATTATTGCATTATTTTAAAAAAAACACCATGATTAAATCACAGTGTCTTAGAATTTTAAATTAATTACTTATCTTCTTCATCTTCTGGATCTTCTTCATCCTCAGTATCTTCAGGATCTTCTTCATCTTCTGGATCTTCGGGATCTTCTGGATCTTCTTCATCATCATCTTCATCTTCGTCATCAACATGACGGTCAGATTCATACTCATATTCTTCTTCATCATCTGGTTTAACAAAGATTTGATACGAAGTCACAGTTGTGAGTGGATCTATTTTTATTTCTACTTTCATACTACCTGATTCTTCAATACCGTTTATTCTTGTTTCGTACTCAATTTTCAGTAGATTTATACCGTTTTCTACTTCATATTTAAACTGATAAATACCATAATTCAAACCGTCTATGTACTCGAAGTCAATTTTTCTTTCTTCATTTTCGTCAACAATCTTAATTTTACTTTGTGATATGATTTGATCATTCTCAACGATGACTATACTGTATTTACTTTCATTATCTTCAACTTTATAAATAGATTCTACATAATTTGATGCACCACTTTGTGTCTTGAAAGTAATTATTTCTTCATCATCTTCAATTTCTTTTCTACCTACAAAATCAAATTGATAACTCTTATAAAGAAATATGCCTTCAATTTCAAAAGTAGATTCATTTTCAGATTCAGAAAAAGATATGGTATTGAAATACAGTGTGTAATTGATTCTATTACCTAAAAGATCAAATGTTGATAATAAAACCTTAGATTCATATAAAGCATTATCTGATTCCATGGTGGTTGTAGTGATACCTGCATTTTGTCCTGTGACTGTTTCAATCATCCCAAGATATGGCTCGATGGTTGTAATGGTTTCTGTTGAAGCTAAAGGTGTTATGAAACTAAGTGCTTGATTTGTTGATATTGTAGTTGTTGCATAATTACTCATTAAAGTTGCAGTTGAAACTGCTGATACAGAAAGTGTATCTTTATAAGTAGCATTTGTATAAGGATTTTGAACCACTGGGATTGGTTGGTTATTGAATAAACCAATACCAAAGATGACCATTGCCATAACAAAAACGGTAGCTAAGACAGCTTTAAAGCTAAAAATGATTTTAGCAGGTCTTCTTGTTTCTTCTATTTCAAGAATGTTTTGTTGATTAGAAGCAAGCATGCTCCAATCAACTTGAGGTATCGATTGAGGAACGTGAGCTTCTATATTTGATTTAAATAGTTTAACGATTTCTCTCTTCTTCATCATCGAACCCTCCTTCTTGTTTTAGTTTTTTCATCGCATTTTGATAGATCCATATCACAGTGCCTAAAGGTTTTTCTAATATTTTAGCTATTTCTCTATGCTTTAATTCTTCGACTACTTTCAAAATAACAACCAAACGCTCATCTTCATCTAAGATATCAATCATTCGCATGAACTGATCTTCTTCTTCTGGACCAATTTCAGGACTGATGAGAACCTCACTATAATCATTGATATCGAGATTTAATTTTCGTTTATCTTTTCGATACTGATCAATTGCGTGATGTCTTGCTATTTGTAAAAGCCAGTTAAAAAAGTTTGTGTTTTCTTTGTATTGATGAATGGATTGAATCATCTTCATGTAGACTTCTTGCATGATATCTTCAGCAACTAAGTGATTTTTAGCAACCGCAAAAACAACCGAATAAACTGCTCTTTTTGTGTGCATGTAAATATACTCGAATGCTTCTTCATCTTTACTTTTGATTTTTTCAATATAGATTGGGTTGATTATCATGCGAAACTCCTCATGTTGATTTGTGATTGAATAGCGAACTACTCAATCACATATTACCACTAGATAGTCGTCTTCGGGTGAATTTTACTCAACATTGATAATCAACTATTTGTTGTTGTTTCTTCAGTTGTGTCATCTGTTTGATCTTGGTTCTGATCATCATCTTCTTGTTCGTCTTGATCATCATCTTCATGTTCGTCTTGGTCATCATCGTGATCATCACGGTCTTTAAATTCTCTTTCTGATTCATGTTCATATGCATCATCATGATCTGGTTCAACATAAATTTGATAACTAGTTGCTTGAGTTAATTCATCGATTAGCACTTCAACCTTAATTTTTCCTGAATCTAGAATACCGTCAATGAGTGTTTCATATTTAATTTTTAGAATATTAACGCCATCTTCATTTTCATATTTAAAAGAGTATTCACTATAATTTGCACCTTGAGTGTATTCAAGTTTGATTGCTGTTTCTCCATCTTCAAGTTCTACTTTGATTTTACTTTCAGATACGACTACTCCATTTTCAACAATCTTGATGGAGAACTTCTTTTCATCATCTTCTACTTTATATTGTGAGAAAACATAATTATTTTCATCAACAGCTGATGTAAATGATATTTTTTCTTCACCTTCTTCAAGCTCTTTACGACCAGTAATCTGATATTCAGTTGTACCTATCAATAAGATACCTGTGATTTCATATTCAGTGGAAGATTCGTCTTCATCATCTTCTTCAGTAGGCTCTGTTACAGGATCTTCAGAGTTGAGTAATACTGTATTATAATACATTGTATATGTGATTTGATTACTTAATAAATCGAATACCGTAAATTCACTCTTAGTTTCATATAAAGGATTATCTGATATTGTTGTGACAACATTTAATCCATTATTTTGTGCTAGAAGTGATTCAAACATTTCTAGATATGGCTCAATTTGATCAATTGTCATATCAGTTGTTTGTGTGCCCAATTGAGTGACCTGTCCAACTGATGCTAAGGGTTCAACAACTGTATCATTGATTAGAGTTGATGTTGATATTGCTGAAAATGAGAAGATTTCCTCATCGGATGAAAATTCAAATGCTTGTGATAAAGATGTTAGTCCTGAACAAGCCGAAACACTAATTGCGATTAATAACATGGTGATTCCTAAAATCATTTTTTTCATATGTCTTTCTCCTTTTTCTTTTATACTAAGTTAACGTATGAAGTCCTTATTTTTATTGGTCAAACCCCAAAAAAAGGATAAAAAAAAGGCAATTCTTGTCGAATCGCCTCATTTTATTATGATTTTATCGTTTTCTTGCCTTTTATGGTTTTCACCCAAGTTGTTAAAAGATCTAGAGTAACTAGTATACTCAAAACTATACAGAATATCTTAATACCTTGTGAAAATTGATCAGCTACATGATTTGTTGTAGTTGAGAAATATTCAGCTATCTTTTCAAACATCAAAATATTGAATAAATTAGGATAGCTAATAAATATAATAGTAACCACTAAGGAAAAGACTTTGCTTAAGGTATAAACAGAGGTCAATTTGATATTCCAAACACCATAAAGAGCTTTTAATGTACTCACAATGATTGATAAAGCAACTGAAATGATTAATAATGGTATGAATGCTTCTACGATTTCATTTGTAAACATAGGTGCAACCATAGTAAATCCTTCATATATACCAATGACATCTAAGTAATTAACTAATAATAGAATGAAAATCATTGCAAAAACTGTTTCAAAGATGAGACCAACAACTGCACCAGTTCTATTAATCTTGGGGCTGTTTTTTTGAGGTAAATCAGGAAGGCTCTTCAAACTCCATTTTCTAAACCCTGTCTTCTCTTCTGCTCTTTCAATAATAAAGAATATCACAGTCACCCATGCAAATGCCATGAGTAGTGAGTTAAGTGAATCACCAAATAGCTTACTAAAAACTTGCCCTATCATTTCCCATGGCGTTTCGATAGAGTGATTAAGAGCTAAATCGATCGAACCAAACACTAGTGATATTGAAACAAAGATAATCATCACTATTTTAAGGACTCTAACATAATCATCAAAGTTAGCAGGTGATATCAAATAGCGTTCTTTTGTACGATATTTGGTAGCAAGCAACCTTGGTTCACCTAACTCCATCAAAACCTTCTCAATATTCTCTTCACTTCGATCATTACCAATCATGTCATCAATGTTGGCAATCAATTCTTTTTCAACTTCTTCTTTATTTTCTGCAGGAAGTCTTCTCATTACATCATAAACATATCTTTCAATTACATTTTTCATTTTTTGTTCTCCTTAAATAATTCATTCATTTCTTGTTCTAATTTTTTCCATTCTTTTTCTAAATCCGATAAAATTTCTTGCCCTAAATCACTTAATATATAATACTTTCTCGGTCTCGAATCTGTTGTATCCCACTCACTTGTAAGTATCCCTTGAGATTCTAGTCTTCTCATTAAAGGATAAAGTGTACCAGCTTCGATGTTGATGTTTTTTTCTTCTAATCTCTGCAAAAGTGAATATCCATATTGATTTTCTTGGAGTTGACTTAAGACAGCTATAATTTGTGTGCCTCTTCTTAATTCAACAATCAAGTTAGTTAATAATGATGTATCACCCATATTTATCACCTCACACATATTATACTGTATGTCATACACTATTGTCAATACATTAATATTAATTTTATTTATACAAAAAAATAAGGGCATAGCCCTTAAGATTATTAATTTTAGTGATTTATAGAGTTTATTCCTCTTTTAACCCATATATATCTATCAAATTTTCATTTTTAAAGTAGGAATCAATGACCTTTTTTAAAAGTATGTTTCCTTTGATATACCCAATAAAACGAGATACCGAATTTGCTTTCATATAAATAATTTCAAAATCATCAGTCTTTCCATTATTTGATATCTCTAAAATGTTTTGTTCATGATCTTCAAGTGCAAAGAAATTTTCAGATGACTGATTGCTTAATTGATCAATTAATCGATTAAGTTCTAATTGATCACAACTTATTTTTTGATCGGAATGATAATTAATATCTAAATCCTTAAGCTCTCCATAAAACAATACCGTTGGGTTAGTATGCTTCTTTTTTGTGAAGAATGCTGTGTGATTGAGTTCTTTTCTTTCCATTGTATTGATAGGATAACCTTCATATTCAAACTTAATCAACTTATACCCTTTAAAGGTCAGCATACCTGTCTGATGCTCAGATAATTTCAAGTATAATTTCTTTCCCACTTTGAAAGTCACTGATTTACCACTTTTTAATTTGAATGTTAGATGATAACTTGTTTGTTCATAGCTACCGCTTGTATCCACTGTTGAAGCCCCACTTGATGTGACAGAGCGTGTATCACTTCTCATTTTAACGACTTCTGCCTTTTCAGAAATGATAGGTTCTTTTCTCTGATTAGACATATTTTTACCTATCTTGATAACTGCAATAACAACTCCTGCTAATCCAATTAGGACTGCTATATAGACGATCCACATAATAATCTCCTTTACTTTTTTGATTTTCGTATGCAAGTCATTATTTAACGACTATTTAATACTCATATTACATGATGATCTCTCATGTGTCAATAAAGAATTAAGTAGTTGTTTATGATGTATCTAATTAAACCTTAAATTATTAAGTACGTATTTTATTTATATGATAGTCATGATATAATAAGGGTAAATTGGTGAATTCGATTAACTGAATTTTTCAATACTTCATATTCAGCAATTAAAAGTATAGTATTATGGCACAATGATGTTCGTTTTTACGTGCTCTTGGCTTGATTGCAAGTATTCATAAAAGATAATAAACAACTTATGTACCTCGAGCACTTGCAATAAAAGGTATCTTTTTAGTTATTCTAAGGTCTTGACAGCACTAATTGATTTAACAGGAAATACACACTTTTATTAGGAGGGAATTATGAATATCTATGTACCGATTATTTTAGTTAGTATTCTTGTTTTTATTGCTTTATTGCTTATTTTAGCTGATAAATTATTTGGTATAGGTGGAGAAAAGGTAATTACGATCAATGATGAAACAAAAATAACCGTTAGAGGTGGTATAACATTACGTAATGCACTTGCACAACATAAAATATTTCTTCCATCAGCTTGTGGAGGTAAGACCACCTGTGGTTATTGTAAATTCAGATTGATTGATGACAGTGGTCTTATTAAACCAACTGAAGAACCATTTCTTTCTGATGAAGAAAAAAGAAAGGGAATACATCTTTCTTGTCAATTTAGGGTTCGAGAAAATATTAAAATAGAAATTCCAAATGAATATCTAAATGCTCAAGAATATAAAACTGAAGTTGAGTTAATGAAAGACCTAACATGTAATGCAAAGTTAGTTCGACTAAAATTGATTGATCCCAAAACAATGAATTTTAAACCAGGTCAATATGCAGAGCTTAAAGTTCCAGGAATCGAAGTGATTCGAGCTTATTCAATCGCATCAAATCCAAAGGAAGCTAATCATATTGAGTTCATCGTTCGTTTAGAACCTAAAGCAAAATCAACTGGATATGTAAAATCCCTGAAAATGGGTGATAAGGTTCATGTCATTGGTCCATTTGGGCATTTCTATCTCAAAGAAGATTCCAAGAAAGATATTATATGTATAGCTAGTGGTTCAGGTAAAGCTCCTATATGCTCAATCCTTTATTATCTAAAAGATACGGGGATGAAAAGAAATGTCAAATTCTTCTATGATGCTGTATCGAAAGCTGATTTGTACTATAATGATGAATTTATAGAACTTGCAAAACAATATCCGAATTTTAAATACATACCATCCTTATCTTCTCCTCTTAAAGAAGATGAATGGAAAGGTGAAGTTGGACAGATTACAGATGTACTAAACAAAAAAACAGATGATTTGACAGAAACTGAAGCTTATATTTGTGGATCTCCTGATATGGTTAATGACTGTGTAAACATATTGAACGACCATAAGATTCAAAAAGAAAATGTCTTCTCTGATAAACTTTCACAAGATTAAAGGACCCTTGATTGGGTTCTTTTTTTGCAACATATCGCTCATATTTGACAACTTACTAAAGAATTGATTGATAATCTTGATATCGTTTGATAAAGTGATGCTGTAAAAAAAATTAAACGGAGGAATTAAAAATGAAAAAATTATTAACCATCATTTCAATTGTCATTCTAGCAACAAGTATGGTTGCTTGTGTAGCATTAGATGCATTTGCAGCATTTGAAAAAGCTGCTAAAGATGAACTCAATCTTGTAGATCAATATGAGGTCATTCAACCAACAGATTTAGATGATCAAACATTAAATCAACTTTCATTTGATGATGTACAAGCATTGAGTACAACCTTAGGTGATGATAATCTGACAAATTCAGAAAAAGTTGCCTACATTCGTGAATTATATCAAGCTATCCAAGTTGTACGTGCAGAAAATATACTACTAAAAGTAGAAACAAAAGCTGTTTGGTCAGAATTGAAATTAAATGTTACAGCATTTAGAGAAGCTGAACTTACATTATCTGAAGAGCATAAGACAATGCTTTCAGATTATAAAAACGAATTTACACTCAGACGTTTGGAAGTAGAGGCATCTATTGGTAGCATCAAATCCTCATTAGAGACATTGAAAGGAAATTATGATTTAGAACATTTAGATCTGATCATCGAGCATTTTGAATCTATCCTTGATGTTCTATCCATGAGACATGATCACTTAGCATATCTTAATCAAGCTTTAATTGATGTGAATTCTATTGCATTAACATACTTAAATTCATAAGCAACAAAAAAAAGCACTTCCTACGATTTGTATGGAAGTGCTTCTTTTTTTTAGTTAATTTCTTCTTCCTTTTTTTGATGAACGTCAAGTTGTGGAAATGGAATTTCAATATGATTTCTATCAAATAGCAATTTGAATTCTCTATTCATGAGACGAGTTACCTTATATTTTTCCAATTCCTGACATCTTGCAAGCATACGAAGGACAACAGCTGAGTTTCCTAGTTCTTCTACACCTGTATAAAAAGGTCCTTCTTTGATTGATGGAATGCTTTTTGCAACTTCACTTAAATTGTCAGTGATGATTTTCTCAACTTTTTCTAAATCCTCACCATAACCAATGGATATCAAGCAAACTGCAACTGATAATGAACTAGATGTATTAATTGCACCACGAATGTCAGAGTTATTAACAATAAGCACATCACCATTTTTGTCTTCTATTTTTGTGATTCGGAT
>JAIPGC010000021.1 GCA_021736335.1 Acholeplasmataceae bacterium
AGCAACATGATAGCAAATAGATCAGCTCCAAATAATAGAGCTATAACAGGTGGAACAATCTTTAAAACCGCTACACTAAATCCTGATCTAATAAAGAAATAGGTAAATGCTATAATTGCGGAAGTTACAACAGGCGTTTTGCTATATTTCATTCCTACTTTTCCATCGAGCACATAAGATAATATGTAAATGAGTAAATAAACAAAGATAACAAATCCTACAATTAAATTAAGCGAGAAAGATGGTAATGCGAAATTCGCAAAATCTGATGAAAACAAGGTTGAGATAAACTGTGTTCCAAGTGATAGATAAGCTGTAAAGAATAAAACCAAGTGTGCTGCTAGCGACTTATCTTTCAACTGAAGACCAATAGCTGCACTTGCTACAAGCAAAATTGGAAATAAAGATGCCAATAATAACCAAATACTTGCATTTGTTTTTGTACTAAAGTAAATAGCAAACAAAGAAATAACAATAACAATCAAAGTTGCTAACTGCTTAGGTAAAGCTGTTTTAAAATTCTTAATTCCTTTTATCATTATTTAATCCTCCTATATTCGACTATATTGTATCACTGATAAAGAGTCACATCAATGAGTATGCATATAAAAGCAATGCTATTTATAAGTATCTTTCAGAAAAATCTGGAAACTGATGATGAAAATCTACTTTGACCATTAAAAGTGATTCAATTTCAATTAATATTTGATAAAGTGTTGCTCTAATTTCAAATTCTTCTCTTGTCTTAGGTAACTCTGAAACCTTGAATTCCTGTTGGATAACATCTAAATTTCTAAGCTGCTGAACAGCCTTATTATACAAGCCAATATCTTGACTGACAGTAATAACATAATCAGCTATTTCAACTGCATATGGGTGTAACTTCTTGATTTTAAGTGCTTGTAAATACATATGTCTAATATAATTCGTTTGCTCTTTTCTCATATGGAAATAGGCTAAGTAACTATGATCATTTTGGAATAATAAATCCTTATCCACCAATTCAACAATATCTATATATTCCTGAATTTTTCGGTCTAGTGTGCTATAGTGACGGAAATATTCTTCATTATACTCTGGATCCTTAAGTAATAAAGCTAACATATATAGATGATCAGCCACTAAATGGTCAATCGATTTAACATGTGTCACTAATGATCTTTCTGATGATTGTGGATATAAGATGTTGAATATGGTTGCAATACCAATGGAAACGAATATCAATGATAGTTCGTTTGTAAGCATAGGAAGTGAAAATGCACCTTCTTGCAATAGATGGGTAACGAGTACCAACCCAGGTACAATACCTTCTGCAATTCTTAACATCCATGAGGCATAAGCAAAAATGAAGATGAAGATAAAGAATATCCAATAATAATAACCGAAAGAAATAAATAATAAAGTAGCAAGCAAAAGACCAAAAACAGAGTCTATCAATCTTCTTGAAGATATCTCAACAGAGTCTCTTTTTGTTAAATGAATCGATAGAATTGCAAGTATACCGGCTGTCAACCAATACTCCAGTCCTATAAACTTAGCAATCAAGCTGGCTATTACACCAACCAATGTCATTTTTACTGCAGTGTGAAAAAGCCTCATAGCGACCTCACTTTTTGCTCATATTCTTAAATTGGTCATGATATAAATTGATATCGGAAAGACAAAATGGTTTTTCTTTCTTTTCAATTTTCTCGATAAGTATTTGAATTTGCTGATTGATGATTTCTTGAATATCATCAGAATAGCACATTTGTGCTAAATGTGTCTGATATTCTTTTTCATCAAGTAAAACATAACTGCCATCAGGAAAAACCTTCACATCCAGATCATAATCGATATATTTGATGGCTTCGCCATCATATAAATAAGGTGAGGACATATTACAATAGAAATATACCCCATCCTTTTTTAGCATACCAATAATGTTAAACCATAAATCATTATAGAAATAACAGATTGCTGGTTCTTTTGTATGCCAGCTTCTTCCATCGTTTTCGATGACTTTTGTTCGATTATTGGCAGTTACTAAAACATGTTGATCTTGATATAAAACCACGGTTTTCTTCCATATGCGATGCAGCTTTTTGTTATGCTTGTAACTGTGTATAGGCACAGTCATCCCAGTTGATAATTTCATAAAACCACCTCAAATGATGGTTATATTATATCACTATTTAAAACATCAAGGCATAAAAAGGAATTATTATATTAGACTGGGTTCATTTATCTCATAAAGCCCTTTGCTTGATTAAAGTTCTCCTTAGACTTAAAATTGAAGTGAGTAAGAATGAAAAGGAAGTGTTTATGATGAAAAATAAAGTTGTTGTTATCGGAACTGGCTTTGTCGGGATGAGTTATGCTTATGCTTTAGTCAATCAAGGTACTGTTGAGGAATTAGTCTTAATTGACATAGATAAAAACAAAGCTGAAGGTGAAGCCATGGATCTTAATCATGGTCTGGCTTTTGCTCCAAGAAAGATGAGCATTAGATCAGGTGACTATCAAGAATGTCGTGATGCTGGTCTAATTGTCATTACAGCTGGTGTTAATCAAAAAGAGGGAGAAACTAGAATCGATTTATTGAATCGAAACGCATCCATTATGAAATCAGTAGTGAGTCAAATCATGTCATCTGGTTTCGATGGCATCATTTTAGTTGCAACTAACCCGGTTGATATCTTGACTTATGTTGTATGGAAAGCATCAAAATTACCTTCTTCTCGCGTTATTGGTAGTGGAACATCACTTGATACAGCAAGATTAAGATATGAAATATCAAGACAAATCTCGATAGATGTTAGAAATGTTCATGCTTATATTCTTGGAGAACATGGAGATTCAGAATTTGTATGTTGGTCTAATGCCTTTGTAGGCGTAAAGCCAATCAAAGATGTTATTGAATCAATGGATGAAATATCATTTGAAGATCTAGATAAGATATATTTGAATGTTAAGCATGCTGCTTATGAGATCATCAAAAGAAAGAAAGCATCTTACTATGGCGTAGGTATGGCTTTAGTAAGAATTACAAAAGCTATATTCAATAATGAAAATCGTATCATCCCCATATCAGTATATAATGGTGGGGTTTATGATTGTGATTCAGATATTTATATTGGACTACCTGCAGTATTAAACCAAGATGGTGTGCATCATGTGGTAAAGCTCAAACTTGATCAAGATGAAACTCTGAAGTTAAAAGCATCTTCAAAGATCATCAAAGACATATTAGATCAGATGGAATTTTAATCAATTCAATATAGAAAAAAGGAATGCAAAAAACTTGCATTCCTTTTTTAATGTTAAAGTCTAATTAAAGATGATTGACTGTAATTTTATTAAGTCTGCTTGATAATCCCAAACACTACCAAAATCAATCGCTCCATTAACTTGAGAAAATACATTATCCTTATTCGCATAAGTTGCTGCACTTATGCTAGTTAGTTCAGTTGCAACCGAAGATACTGTTCTTAAGGTACCTAATACATCTTCATTGTTATATTCAAAGAATCGCGCATTTTGAGGCAAATTGCCTGACATTTCAGTCCAACCTCTCACGCTAATATGATCTCCAAAAATATTTTCAATATAAGCTATCGCAGCTGTTTGATCCCAAGGTCTTCCTAAATCAACAGACCCAGTAGGAACACCTTCTTCAAATGTAAATTCATTTTGATAGAAGACATAGCCATATGTAACTAATGCGGAACTTGAAACAGGATATCCTTTATTTGTCGATATGCATCCAGTAGATCTTGATAAGCTCTTGATTTCTGATTGTTCAAAGAATGCAGGTCCTGCATTACCAAAGATGAAATCGACAATGCCTTCTATATAGACATCGTAAAAATATTGTCTACCATTTTTAGCATATAATGTATCTTGATAACCTCTAAAGTTAACCTGATAAAAGATGACCTGATCAGCCTCATTAACGAGTGCAACCCCTTGTTTATCAGCAATAGATGACCCATTATAATCAAAGTGGTTCATAAACGTCACATTTTTTGCCATAAAATTGATTGCTGAAGACTTAATAGCTACAGTTGCTGAACCTTGAGTTCCCCAGGTACCACCTTCAGGTCTTTCTAATCCAGATGCAGCATCATAAGTTATGATTGTGGTATCTTGATGTTCACCAATCATCACAAGATGAGGAATTGTTACTGAAATTTTTTCAGTGTACGTTCCCGATTTTATCATCATATGCTTTTCTATTGTTGATGTAAGATTCTGATTGATCAAATACTGTAGTGCAGATTTGATGGTTGTAAATGTTGGTATACCAGAAACTAAATCTCCGTTGATTCCCAAATAAGATTGATCGACAGAGATTGTGACTACATTGTTATCAGCTACAAGCGTTGTTGAAGTAACATAAACATTAAATGTTACTGGTGCATATGTCTTATAGGTCACTGTAATACCATAAGTTCCTGCTAGTTCACTCTGATATGATGATGAATCGACTGTATAATCTTCAGGAGATAATCTTAAATAAGAACCATCATTTAGGATTGCTTTTACAACAAGACCTGATAAAGATAAGGGAGACCCTAATGCATAGGTATCGATGATATTTAAATCTTCAACTACAATATGCATTACATCCACGACTTCTACCTCAAATGATTTACTTTCTGTTTTATAGGTTATAACAATTGTGTAAATTCCAATCACATCTGAATTAAAATCAGTAGCATCCACTGTATATGCTGTATCATCCAATAAGACAGTTGATCCATCTGAAAAATTACTTTGAACCTTGAGCTCTGCTAAATCAAGTGTTTCACCAACTATATAATATTTTTTAACTAAAGATGATAATACTGAAAATCCTATCTCAACTAAAGGTCCTGTATCTGCACTATGTTTAGTTATTGATCCTTCAAGGTATTTAAAGAATGTGGAACTAAATCCACTAGAATTAAACCAAATTTCCGTAATTTCTGATGTTAACAAACCTGTACCACCAGTAACTGGTGTTGAACTCTCTCCAATAAAGAATGAAGTTGTTTCCAAATTATAAAATACATTGGTGCTTGTTATGGTTGTTGTTGTATTGTTTCCTTCTAATATCTTGACAGTTGCTGTTCCTGAAGTCGCAGTCATATCACTTACAAAAACTTGATCAACATTTAAGAAACTTCCACCTAACCCTGTACCCAATAGCATACCGACATTCTTAGGTGAGCTCACTGATCCTTTAATAACAACTTGACTTGCATTAAGTGTGATACCTGTAGAATTAAATCTTCCCATGATGGAACCAGCTGCTTGATTTGTTGATAATACCTTACTTGAAAAGTATACTTGTTCTATATTAATCGTAATAGGTTTTCTGGCTGATCCTATCAGACCACCAACATAAGATAAACCCTCTACCCAATGATCTATGTCATTAATCACTGTTATATTTCTAATGGTTACTGGTACGCCAGTATCTTCAGAAATTACATCCCCAAATAATAATCCTGCATATGATCCAGCATGAATCACTGATACATTAGAAAAGATGATATTTTCTATGGTTGCTCCACCTTGAGCAAATGCGGATATGAATGCACACGATTCACTTGTACCACCACCATGATGAATACTATCAGCAAATCTGATGTTTTTGACAACTGAACCATTCAGTAATTCTTTAAATAGAAATCCCATCTTATTTCCAGATGATGTAATTTCTGCATTTCTAATGGTATAATTCTGACCATCAAATGTTCCAGCATAATAAAGACTACTTCCAGAAAGGGTGATACCTGCCATATCAATATCTTGAGTCAAATAATAAGATGTATTGGAATCACCTGAAGTGATGAATGCTAAGAGCTCTAAAGGTGTAGATATTGGGATTGCTAAAGGATCAACATACGATTCACTCCAACTTGCATATAGGGTCATATCAGCATCTATTGTATCCATTAAGAAATCCCAAGCAGATGTTAAAAGTTCATCTCTAAACCATCCTGCAAAGTAATAACCATCTTTTGTTGGTTCAACAGGTTCACTTATAAACTCTCCTTGACCAAGCTGTTGAAAACTGACTTCAGTTCCTCCATTGGATTCAAATGTAACTGTATAAGAAGTCACTTCAATAGGTAACCATTTTGCATAAAGAGTCATGTTACTCGTCACTTCATCAATTTCAAAGTTCCAAGCTATCGTAAGAAGGATATCACTATACCATCCAGCAAAAACAAAACCTGTTTTTGTAGGTGCTTCAGGTTCATCAATATACTTTATGCCATAATCCGTACCCATAGAGGAAACTGCAGTACCTCCATTGGAATCAAATGTTACAGTATAAGTTTCTCCAAAATCTATAAATACCCACTTAGCATATAATAAGATATCATCATCTACTGTATCTACATTAAATATCCATGGTATTGTAAAAAGTGCATCTTTATACCATCCAGCAAAGGCATAATCTTCTTTAATTGGATTGATGGGTTCTACAATAAGTTGTCCTTCATTAACTGAGATATTAGCCATCACATTTCCACCATTGGTTTCAAAGCTCACTGTGTAAGTCACAATAACGGCTGGTAAAGCTAATATTCTTAGATTATAAGGTTTGGAATATGATAATTCTTTATATGTCAATGTAGCTGTGAGTATCACATCCTGATCACCTGATATAAAATCAGGTCTAGAAATTTGACCAGAATTTGACAAATATGTTAAATTTGAGGATTGCCATGTGATCGTGATGTCGTAACCTTCAAAGGTAAGTGTAAGAGGTAGCTCTAGATGTTCATCTGTTTCACTAATCAAATCGATTTGCTCACTGGCTTGTTCAAGTATCTCAAGAGTTATAGCTTGAGGTGCCTTTTCACATGAAAATAACAATAAAGCGAATACAAGAACAATAAAAAATGTATATATTCGATTTTTCATAATTTTTTCTCCATTCATATGCATAGCATTTTCAATTCCAACTATATATGCAAGAAGTAAAATAGTCAAGGTTTTTCAAAGAAAAAGTCAGTAATTTCGACCATCGTCTTTTATAGCAAACAGACATCAATTATTGATAGACACTTGCCCAATAAAAACAGAAAAACTCGAGTTTTCGAGTTTTTTTGTGTGATGAGTATTTATTTACTTTCTGAGCTCTTCATGAATCAATTTGTTATCTATGCCTCCTTCTCCATAAGAGAATACATAGATCTTTGATTCATCAACTGCAATACCGTAACATAAGTCTGCCGATACTTCTATTTGTGTGCACCAATAATATTTATTGGGTTCCATTCTGATATACTCACCAGGTAACTCAGAGAGTGTATCGACATTCTGAAATTCAGGTTTAATGTGTCTAATCTGTTCAAATAACTCTTTATGATCTGGATATCTCAATCTATTCATAGTAACTTCATCACCAGTGTATTTATAGATGATATTTCTTAGTTTGTCTGATTTAATATTAGAATCAATATCACTTTTCTCTATATGATATCCATTCATCAAGTGTTGAATGATCACTTCTGCTAACATTGTTTCTTTATATCGATCATTTTTGATGTATTGTTCAAAATCGATATTCATTTTTTGATTAATACCCTCAATTGCTCCTAAGTAAAATGTCGATTTTTCACCAAAGTAATAGCGTAAGTTTTCTAATGCCTTAAAACCTTCAATAATGTGATCAACTTGAATAAATTGAGTCTGTCGAATCACCAAATAACCCCCTGACAATATCTTATCCGTTGTTGTATCAAGCACATTAGATAACTCTAAGAGTATACTAATGTCTGGTAATGATTCACCTGTCTCCCATTTTGAAACTGCTTGAAAACTGATATTTAGTTTTTCTGCCAATTGCTTTTGTGATAAACCTTTTTCTTTGCGTAGTCTTTGAATATATTGACCAATTTGAATATTACTTGCCATTTCAATCACCTCTAATTTATATTTTCAAGTTCATTTTATCATGTTAAAGGCAATTCTACTATAACTTGATATTTGATATAATTCTACTTTTAATTGAATTTATAGTTTATATTACATGATGTAATTAAAGAAATATCATTTTCATGTCTTCTATTCATTTGTTTCTACATAAAAAACTTCATCAAGCGACTTATTAAATACAAGAGCAATTTTAAAACACAACTCCAGTGTTGGAGAATATTGTCCTTTTTCAATAGCTACGATGGTTTGTCTTGATACTCCAACTGCTTTTGCTAAATCTTTTTGTGTCATTTCATTATTGAAGAATCTGAGTGTTCGAACATTATTGTTAATGACTAATTTTGTCATTCTCATACACCCTTTCTATAATAGATGATCATTGATGTGTCTGATATGACTTCCGAGATAACTCCAAAACCTACAAGCGTTATAAAGAACATGTGATGACTCAAATCAAGTATTTGTGTAAAAAGTGCTAATATAAAACCCAAAGAAAATATAATTAAAGATATACGCATGCTTTTTAATTCGATTAATTTATCTCTTTCATCAACTATATCATCAACATCAATTTCTTCACCTTTTGCTGTTTGAATGGTAGCATTAATGATAGAAAAAATGATCATGATGATAATTCTTGCTACAATTGAGATTGGTATAAAAATTAATATTGCTATTGCCCAAAATTTGAAAACATCGGATGTATCAGTCATCCCATTTAATACTCTTTGATACATGAAGAGTGCGTAAACTCCTGTGATTGTTAACGTGCTTATGATGTTTGTTAAACTCTTTCCTTCTTGATATGTCATTTTAAATTCTCCTTTTCGTTGATTAAACTAATTGTTACATTACCGACTTTGTGTCCACTTTCGACATAGGTTTGTGCAAGACCTAATTCTTCCAAATTAAAATCCTTACCATGCAAAGGTTTTAACTCTTTGGATCTTAAAAGATTTTCTAAATACTTCAAATCTTCTATTTTGACTTGGGGTTTCCTTAGTCCTGCTGCCATGAAACAAGCACGCTTACTTTTCGCATTTTTACGAAATAAAGCCTGAATCATTACATCTGGTGTTGGGACAGTAGTGATATAAATCCCATTTTCTTTCAAAGCCTTTTTTGATTTGCCATATGTTGATTTTCCAACAGTATCAAAAATAATGTCGTATTGATTATACTTTTTCGTGAAGTCTTCTTTTTTATAATCAATAACTTCATCTGCACCTAATGATGAAACGATTTCAACATTATTTGTACTACAAACACCAGTTACGTATGCTTTAAAGTGTTTTGCTATCATGATAGCCATAGAACCAACTGCTCCTGATGCCCCATTGATAAGAACACTGTCTCCTGCTTTGATATTCCCTAATTCTTTTAAAAATGGTAATGCAGTGATCCCTCCATCTAGTAAAGGTAATACATCTTTATAATCGAGATCTGTGGGAACTATCTTGATAGCATTACTTATATCTACAGCTATAAATTCTGCATAAGCACCTAATTTCATACCATTGGATCCATATACCATATCATTGATATTAAAACCTGTGACATGCGTTCCAATTTCCACAATTTTTCCAACAAACATTTCACCATGTATTTTCATTTTAGGTTTCACTAATCCAGAAAATAAGCGAGCAATGATTGGTTTTCCAGATCTGAAATTTCCATCTGTAGGTGAAACAACTGCTCTATATACCTTCACTAAAACCTCATTTTCTTTAGGTTTTGGTGTGTCTATTTCAATGAATTGATAGACATCGGGTCCTCCATATTTTGTACAATAACTAGTTTTCATTTCTTTCCTCCTGTAATATTTTTGATTAAAACAATATCCATTTAGTCAAATATTATATTCTAAATATATCATTTACTTTACATTATGTCAAGTTTATTTTACTTTTTGCATTATTTTTATAGAATTTGTAGATATTATATTCATCAGAGACTTCAATCAAAAATGGACTTGAGACGTTTATCTCAAATCCATTCTTCTTTTGTTTCTCTATTTTATTTGAAGTTATTCACATGTAGCTATTATTTTTGTTTGCTTGTAATTATATCATCAATGATTTTTGATATTTCTTCAATCACTTCATTAAGTGTTTGAGATGTGGATAAATCTACACCAACCATTTTTGCCAATTCTAGTGGTGTTTTAGTGCCACCAGCTTTTAAAACATTAATCCAGTCTTCTGGTTGAATGATTTCATTTTCTAGCATTTTAGATACTTTCGTTCCTAAGGTTAACCCAGCAGAATATGTATATGGGTATAGACCCATGAAATAATGTGGTTGTCTCATCCATGTCAATCCTGCCCATTCAGGAATTTCTACTGCATCTCCCCAGAACTTCTTCAAGACACCGAGTTTTATGTTATTTAAAATATGAGCTGACAATGGTTGTTTTTGATCCACTCTATCATATACTTCTCTTTGAAAGGCTGCTTCTAGTAAATGTGTCACAAAGTTATGATAATATGTTCTAGAGATCATCACAGACTTAATCCATGTTTTTTCTCTTTCAGTTTTAGCTTTTTTAATTAAGTGATTTGCCATCAACATTTCATTTGTCGTGGATGGTGCTTCAATAAAATACATCGATGGTCGAGTATTTAAAATCTTTTGATTGCTATTGGCGTACTGAAAATGTCCTGCATGCCCAATTTCATGTGCTAAAACCATAACTTCATCCATTTGACCGTTCCAATTAATTAAGATATATGAGGAAGAGCCATATGGTGATGCACAAAAGCCACCTGTTGATTTTCCTTGATTTTGTGGAAAATCTATCCATCTTTCATCAAATGCACGTTTTATAATTTGGTTATAATCAAAACCTAAAATGGATAATCCATCAATCAGTAAAGCTTTTGACTCTTCAATCGTAACATGCGGTTCGAATGTTGGATCCACTGCAATTTTTAAATCTGAATAGGTCATTTTATCTAGTCCATGAACTTCTTTTAACAAAGTTGCATATTTTCTCATTGCTGGAGCTAGTTTACTCATGATTAAATCTATTTGACGATCCATGAAATCCTTGGTGACTTTTTGGTCCGTTAATAGATAATCATAAACACTAGAATAACCTCTTAATTCTGAAATTATCTTCTCTTTTTGAACATGTGCTTGATAATTACTTGCAAATCCATGTTGGTATTCTGCTAGTTTTTGATAAAACGTCTCATATGCATTTCTACGAACTAAAGTGTTATCATCATACTCATATTCGTTTTCAAACAATGTAAATGAATTAGGGTATGTTATATCATCAACGACAAAATCACTAAATTTCATATCTGCAAGTTTGAAACGATTATAGTTCATATAGGCTGCGTTAAGTACTGGAGATAAAGCAACAAGTGTTTTTTCAACTTGAGGAATTAAAGCATGTTCCTTATCTTTTATGATATCTTTTAAGTAATATTGGTTGTCTTCATTTAGTGCTGCGGCATCTAGTAGCAGATCATTACTTGTTTGCTTTAATTCATTATCAAAAAATGACAATTTTTTTGATATGCTTTGAAAACGCAACATTGCCTTTCCTTGGCGCATTTGGTTTTCTTCAGAAATAGAATCAGTGCTCGATTGTAGTGATCCATATGCACCAATTCTAGTTAATCTAGCCTGAAGATCCTGAAAGGCTGAAAGTGCATCAGTGATCATCACTTTTGAGTTCATTTTATGTTCAAAAGTTTGACAAAATAAATCAATATCTTTTTCTATAAGATCGAAAGCTTCTTGATACAGTTTTTCATTTAAAAATAGATTGGTCATATCCCAAGTGTGTTGCACATCAAGTTCATGACGTTTTGGTAATTGTTTCTTCAATTTAATCACTCCTTTAGTTGATTATAACACAGCTTTAAGTCCATATTTTGCTTTTTATTCAATCAATAATCCACGATGCAAAAAAAAATCCATGTTTGACCTTAATCCTGTAAATATTATTGTGACTTGAATAAGAAGGAACTTATACTTTTGTCAATTTTAAATGCCTTTCGACGATAGATTTCCATTGCTTTTATAAAGAAAAAATGATTTGAGTGAACCTCAAATCATTAAATGTTATACTTTTCTGCGAGTTCTCTTGACGATGTATTATTGATCCAATCTTTAATCATGACTATTAATTCTCTTCATCGCATATTCTTTATTTTCTTCAATAAATGCTAAGACGCGTTGTTTGATTTGATCTCTAATTTCACGTGTTTTTTCTAGTATTTGTTCTTCATTTCCGTTTAATACTGATGGATCACTGATATTCCAATATACATCCTTTAATGCATTGGGGAAAATTGGGCATCTTTGACCGTTTATCTCATCACAGACTTTAATGACAAACGTATATCTGCGTCCTTCTTTATAGAATTCAAAGACACTGTTCGTTTGATTGTTACTAATATCATAACCGATTTCATCCATCACTTTGACAACATATGGATTCAATTTACCTTTTTCTAAACCAGCACTTTGTGCATTAAAAAGATCTTTACCAAAATCATTTAGAAATGTTTCAGCCATCTGACTTCTCGCTGAATTATGTACACAAACAAATAGCACCTTGATCATCTTTTCCTCCAAAAAATAAAATATAATATTAGATTTATTCACAAAATACAAATATAGTTTATCACAATATCAATCTAAGGAAAGTTGTTCCTAATCTTTAGACGGAATCTTTACAGATTATGTGCGAAAAGTTTACAAATCGTTAATATTTTTATCACAGATTCTTAGCTTAAACATGTGTTTTGTAGAAGTGTAATTAAAATTTGCAACAAACTGAGATATAAATTTGTACTTCCAAATCTTTATCATAAATAACAATCATGTGCTTTTGAGCGAATAATGAAAAAGGCTTAATACAATTGTATTAAACCTATGCTTCTTATATGTCTAAGGTATTGAGGTTTAATACAATTTTTTCACCCTAACCCCAAATCGTGTAAAAATTTTAGCACCCTAGTGTCATATCGTGTAAATTTTTAGCACCCCTGCCTAAATCGTGTAGAAATTTAGCACCCCTAAATTATGGCTTAACAAAGGGGTCAATTAAAAAAATCTGTTGGATTTTCCCTATACAGTCCAGAAAAATCCAAGAAAGAAAATATATCTAACTATGAAAAAAGTACAAACATACATCATTAAATAGAGTAAGAAGTTAAAACTTTCATTTTTAATCTTTGTTGCAACCCATTCCAATAATAGAAACAATAGTCCAGATCCTAAGAAAATCAATAATACGTACAAACTAAAAAAATTATCATCATAGACTACAATTCCCAAAAGGAGTAAAGAAAAATAAACTATGACCGCAGAATAAATAATTGATGCAGCGTTGTTTTTTGAAAACAAGACTTGCGAAAAGTATCTAATGTGACCGAATTTATAAAGTGAAAAAAGAAAAATAGTTGTAAAAAGTAAATATACAATAATCGAATATTCTGAATAGGTTAAAAAAGGTATAAATGCATACAGTAAAGAAATGATCATGAATGTTGTTATTATCAAAATTTTAATGCTTCTCATCTTTTTCTTACCTTTCAATTTTATATCACCTGAACGCTGAATTTCTGCCATCTCTCATTCCTATAATAATCTCTTACAGCAACAATCACTTCATAATAACCTGGAACTCCATAATTAACACCATCATACAATTCATATTTATAATAATATGGTCCTGAATTATCACTGACGTTAGTAATATAATTTGCCCAATAATAACTAGTAGCATAACGAGATATTGTCTTGGAGTAAATATAATCAAATATTGGTGCTTCAACATCATCATATAAGATAACATTCGAAAAATCAAGATTATCATTAATGACATCATTAGGGATCGCAGTTCCATTTGCATTTCCGATACAGGGATCACCATCTATTGTATTGCATATTGGGTAATCAATTAAATATTGATCTGTTAAATCGGTTCCATCCACGTCTCTTCCACTGTAAAGAAAAAGAAAGATCGCTTCAGATGCATCTTTATCCCACACAAATCTCTCAAATGCACTGTGATTAATGTAATCTACAGCTGAATTACCCCAAACTAGATATGGATAAACATCTCTTATCCAATGCTGTTTATCAAATGAATCACTTGCTTCATCAGATTCATCTACACCAAAATTAAACGTGAATGTAACTAAATCTTCACTTTCAATATTTCCGTTATTATCATAAACCATTTCTACAGAACCAGGTATGTAGGTACTAAGATTCACATCATAATACCTTACGTTTTTAATATATTTAGTATTCCCAGAATTACTGGGAAGCAGTTTATGAAAATAACTCCCTATAGCATTAACTTTTATAAAATAGTTTCCTTCAATGTCTGACTCATTTGGATACAAATCAGTCAACATCATATTACCATAAGGAGTTTCCACAAAGTTGAATTGATTTCTTGAATAATGAGCCTCTTTAGATATCTTGAAATCTGTCGCAGTATCGTCTGATTCAATATACATTTTTTCTAATCCCATGTAATCATAAATCAAAGTAATATCTGCAAGTGGAGCACTTGAACTCTCAAATGCTTGAAAATACGATCTGTAAGTAAATGATTTGGTAGATGCATGATAATGTGAAGTATATTGTCCAGAACCCAGTAGAACATATCTAGTAGCACCTGTGTATATAATATCCCACTCATCGTATACAGTATAAATCTCATATTTTTTGTGATAATCATTAAATGGCCAAATTAAATTAACGAATTTATAGTAATAATCACCAGAAATAAAACTATATGGTTTTGTACTCAAATATGCTGATGTATTATAAATATACCTTCCTTGATTATTTGATTCGACAAACTGATATTTCTTGTATTTTGTATCCAAAGGCATTTCATCACTTTCCTTTTCACCAAGATATTCATAGTAAAATTCTTGTTGAAATGAAAAAAGTGCAGAAGTGGTTTTGACTTTATCATAATCTTCATAATACCCTGTATAGATTGTCGAATAATAAACTTGAGTCATCAGACTATATTCGCTAATATCTGATGTTTCATCAAGCTCAAAAATACTCCTAATGAATTCGTCTTCGTCAGTATAAAAATTATTTTCCTCTAAGAAATTATCAATCTCTTTATATTTATTATAAGTCTTATCCTTCAAGATATTGTCTAGGTTAATAAATTTGTCCTTATTGATTCCGTTTTTCTTCTGTTCATCAATCTTCTTCTGAGGGATATTGCCATCATTAAGCAATAACTGATAAATAATGGCCTTTTTTCGTATTTTATATCTCCTATCTCAACAATATCTGTTGTCGAGTTAATAGTGTCAACAGAAATAGATCCATTCCTCTCTTCTTTGCTTTTACTAGACATTTTATTGAAAAATCCAGATTCAAAAGCATTCAATTCAACTTGATCGCCCTCAAAGCTATTAGCACCAATAACTTGAAACGAATTTGACTGAACAATAATTATAGATAACAATAAAACAATGATTACAAATTTCTTCATCTTTCAATCCCCCTATTTTTAAATCGTTCGTTTTCATTTAAATTATATCATGAAATCAATAGTAAAATTCATAATAGTTTAAATTTGGATAATCGTGTAAAATTTTAGCACCCCCTCTTTATATCGTGTAGATTTATTAGCACCCCTCGCTCATCTCGTGTAGAAACTGAAGTTGAAGCTACAATTTGGTCAATAGTTTTGAGTTGATAAAATCACCATCACTATGCTAAAAAGCGAGGAAATCGACAAATAATTGCCATATTTGGGTATTTTGGCTAAATTCAAGCACAAAAAAAGGCCTGATTATTGAATCAGACCTATTCTAGTCAGATGGTGCGGACGATGAGACTTGAACTCACACGGCATTATATCTGCCACATGCCCCTCAAACATGCGTGTCTACCATTCCACCACGTCCGCATTAAAAAAGGTGCAAGCACCTTTTAAAGTTGTTATTCAACAGCGATAATATATGTATATATATCCTGTTTTCCATCAATTAAGTCTACCTCAATATCAGGATTTAGCTTCTTAGCATGTGCTACGATTAATTCAATTTCATCTTCATCAGCATCACTGCCATAGAAAAGAGTTATGATCTCACGATTTTCATCAATCATGTCATCTAGTAAAGCTTTTGTTGTTTCAATTCTAACTGGATTTGAAACAAGAATTTCACCTCTTGTTATCCCTATGAAATCACCATTCTTGATTGTAACACCATTAAGCTCGGTATCTCTTACTGCATATGTGACTTCACCTGAACGCATATTTTCAACAATGTTCATCATTTGTTCAAAATTATCATCTAATTCTTGTGATGGGTCAAAAGCCATCAATGATGAATAACCTTGAGCAATACTCTTCGTCTTTAGGACTCTGATTGAACGATCAGGACATAAATCTAATGTTTGTTCAGCTGATAGGATAATGTTCTTATTATTAGGTAAGATAATGATGTGATCTGCATTGAGTGATTCAACAGCTTTAACAAATGATTCTGTTGATGGATTCATCGTTTGTCCACCATCAATAATTAAATCAACACCAAGTTCTGTGAATGCTTCACGGATACCTTCGCCTGAAGCAACTGCAATGACTGCAAATTTAGCTTTTGGCTTGATTGGTTTTTTAATTTCTTCATGTTTATGTTCAGTTGGAGCATTTTCCATGATGGTTGAATGTTGAAGACGCATGTTTTCAACTTTAATGGTTTGGATATCACCATATTTTTGAGCAAGTGTTAATGCAACACCTGGTTGGTTGGTATGAACGTGAACCTTTAATAGATCATCATCACATACGACAACTAATGAATCACCCATTTGTGATAATGGATCCTTCATGAATTTTTCATTGAATTTTTCAGGTTTATGGAGTTTGACAATAAATTCTGTGCAATATCCGAACTTAATATCAAAATCGCCAAGATTTTCAGCACCATGATAATGTTCTACTGTTGGTGTGAAATTAGCTTCTGATTCATTGAGCATATTGCCTTCAAGAGCCATGACCCAACCTTCAATAATTCTAATAAAGCCAGCACCACCACTATCTACAACACCAGCTTCTTTTAATACAGGTAGTAATTCTGGTGTTCTGATAAGAGTTTCTCTTGCTTGTTCTAAATATAACTTTAATACTTCTTCAACACTATTTAAGTTTGATTGTTCACGGAGTACTTTTTCAGCAGATTCTCTAACCACAGTCAAAATGGTTCCTTCAACAGGATCCATGACTGCACGATATGCCATTTGGTAACCACCAACAAGTGCTTGAATAAATTCTTGTACTGTTGCTGAACCATTGTCTATTTTTGCAATTTCGCTATAAACACCACGGAAAAATTGGGATAGAATGACTCCAGAGTTTCCTCTAGCTCCCATGAGTAGTCCACGTGATAGAATTTTTGAAATATCGATAATAGATTGAGAATCTAATGAATTGACTTCTTTAATGCCTGCCATCATCGTCATTTGCATATTGGTTCCTGTGTCCCCATCGGGTACTGGAAATACATTTAAATGATCGATTTCTTTATGATTGTTTTTTAGGTTTACTGCTCCGTTTGTTACCATTTTCTTAAATAGAGTTCCACTGATAGCTTGATTTGCCATGGATAAATCCTCCCTCGTATTTGGAAAAATGAGATACGATTAATTTAATTTTTTATTTTAGTTTGAAGTTAATACAATTTTGCACTTTTACAGTATAGCATTATATGTTTTAAAAAGCAATATATTTAATAACCATATAACACCACAATAATTATACCATATATTATAAAATATGTTCTCAAATTTGAGTTGATGATGCAATTTCAAATGTTTTACTATTTTTATCGAAAGAATATTGTTATTCTGGTTGCTTTTTTAATTTTATTATGTTAAATTAGATTGTGCAGTTAGGAGTGAAGAATATGGCTGAATGCTACGTAACAGGTAAATCAACAGTTTTTGGAAACAAACGCAGTCACGCGTTAAACGCGACTCGCCGTACATGGAAGAGCAATCTTCAAACCGTACGTATTAAGGATGAAAGTGGAAAAATTATTAAAGTTAAAGTTTCTGCTCGTGCCCTTAAAAAGAACAATTTAGAACGCGTTTAAAAATAAAGAAGGCCATGGCCTTTTTATTTTTTTATTTCTTCGAGATGATTGCAAGAACCTTACCCTCATGCACATGAACATATCCAGCTTGATCAACGACTTCATTGCTGATGCAAAGTGGATCATAAGGTAGAAGTCGATACTCGTTTAAGTTATACTTAAAGCCATCGATTGAAATCTTAGCTTTTGGATATCCAATAAATGTATTATAATCTTGATTTCTAAATTCATGCACACCTTTTTCTAGCAAAAAGAGTGTGCTATTATCATCTTTAATGACTAGCTTTGGAAACTCATTAAAGAACATTGTATGAACCATAAAATGCTCAATACGCTCTCCACCAATACCTCCGATTAAATAAAGTTCATCTGGATTAATCTTTGATGCTTCTACTAATGCTTGATGGGTATCAGTAACATCTTTTTCAGTATTCATTCTCACGACATTTAAGTTCAAAAGCATGCTGTGATTTGAAAGAGAATCAAAATCACCAACAGCTAAATTAATCTTGACGCGTTGCTTATATAAATGACTCACAGCTTGATCAACTGCAATGATATAATCACTATCTTTAAGTGGCAAAATCTTTCTAATATCTTTAGGTGTGGGATAGGTAACAACTAAGACTCTCATCTAAGTGAAGCTATGCCCTTTTCACGATCTTTTTGATTAAATAGATAACTTCCTGCAACCGCAATATCCACACCAGCATCACGGCAATTTTTAATGGTTTCTGTATTAATTCCACCATCTACTTCAATTTCAAAATCATAATTATTTGCTTTTCTTATTTTGACCAATTCCTTAACCTTATTGAGCGCTTCATAAATGAATGATTGGCCTCCAAAACCTGGCTCAACTGTCATGACAAGCACAAGCTTAACATGATCTAAAAACGGTAATAAATCGTCAACTGGTGTCACAGGTTTAATAGACAAACCGACACCAATATGGTGTGATTCGATACTTTTTATGGTTTCAGCAACACGGTTTGCTTCAGTGTGAATGGTGATGAACTTAGGTTTGCTTTTAGCAAATTGATCAACCCATTTGATAGGATTTGTTACCATAAGATGAACATCGAGTGGTAAAGCGCTAATCTTGGAAATCTGATACGTAATTGCAGGTCCAAAAGAGATGTTTGGAACAAAGTGCCCATCCATAATATCGATATGTAAATAGTCTGCAGATTCTACACTTTTGATTTCTTGCGAAAGATTTGCAAAATCTGCTGTTAAAATTGAAGGTGCAATTTTCATAAATGCCTCCTAATATTTTTCTTTCTGATTCTTGACTTCATCACAGAATTGAACATAATTATCATATCTTGATTGTAAAATTTCGCCTTTTTCAACAGCTTCTTTAACTCTACAATCAGGTTCGTTTAAGTGTAGACAACTTGAAGTAAACCGACAATCATCACTTAATTTGACAAAATCAGGATAGAAATCCTTGACTTCATCAACATGGAAAATGAGAAATTCTATCTTTGAGAAACCTGGAGTATCTACAATGAAACCCTCATTATACATATATAATTCTGTGTGTCTTGTCGTGTGTTTCCCTCGTCCTAAAGCATGAGATATTTCTTGGGTTTTCAGCTCAAGACCTGGCAATAAAGCATTGAGTAAAGTTGATTTCCCAACACCTGTTTGTCCAGCTAAAACTGTGATTTTATCTTTAAATATATGTGATAATACATCAATACCGATGCGTTGCTTACTATTAACATAATAGACTAGGTAACCCATCGATTCATAATATTTCATCGTCTCTTTAATCTGATTTAAGTTTTCATCTTCAATCAGATCAATCTTAGATATAACAATGATTGGTGTTAGCTTTTCTTGATTAAGAATAAGTAGAAACTTATCTAATAAAAATGCACTAAAATCAGGTTTAATCGCTGAAAATACAAGCAACACTTGATCGACGTTACAAACATCTGGTCTCACCAAATCGTTTTTACGTGGAAGAATCTCCATGATGAGGACTTGATCTTCTGAATCATCATAATAAACATAGTCACCCACCTTAGGACTAACTTGCATGATCTTTTGTTCTTTTTTTGTTTTTTTAGTGAGTTGCCGATAAAAACTATTGTCTTCATCAAGCTTCATGTATCTTAATTTTCCTCTTGCATATGCAATGACTTCTTCTAGAGTTTCTGAGTCAATTAAGGTGTATTGATTTGCAATTAATCTCTTTATAAAGCCTTTTTTCAAATTTTCCTCCTATAGATGTTGACTTCTCAACTGCCCACAGGCAGCATTGATATCATGACCTTGCTCTTTGCGCAAGGTGACCTGGATATTGTTCTTTTTTAAGATGTCATAAAAATTAATCATTGTCTGTGTTTCTGCTCTCTTATAAGGAGCTTCTAAGACTTCATTATAAGGAATTAAATTCACATAGACATTGAGACCTCTTAAAACTTTAACGAGTTCTAAAGCTGTATCTGGTTGATCATTCAACTGATCAATTAAGATATACTCGATTGTGACTCTTCTTTTGGTGACACTTAAATAATACTTGATTGCTCCAATCACTTCCTCAATTGGATATCTTTGATTAATCTTCATTAATCGTGTTCTAATTTCATTATTAGGTGCATGCAAGCTAATAGCTAAATTGACTTGAAGTCCCATATGTGCGTATTCTTTAATCTTAGGAACGATACCAGAAGTAGATACAGTAATATGTCTAGCACCAATTTCTAAACCTTTAGGATGATTGATTGTCGTTAAAAAACGCATCAATTGTTCATAATTATCGAAAGGTTCACCAATACCCATGACCACAACATATGATATTCTTTCATTTAAGAGTTTTTCCGTCTCTATTATTTGAGCGATGATTTCTCCTGCTGATAAGTCTCTTTTCTTCTTTAGCAAACCGGAAGCACAAAATGAACATCCAATGTTGCAGCCTACCTGTGTAGTGACACATATAGAATTTCCATAGTGTTGTTTCATGAGAACAGACTCAATCAAATGTCCATCATGCAGGCTGTATAAACATTTTAATGTGCCATCTTGACTTGTATGTTTAAGTACAAGCTCGAGAGCTTGTATTTTAAAGTTGGTCTCTAATAATTGTATGAGTTCCTCTGAAAGATTTGTCATCTCAGAAAAAGAAGTTATTTTTTGTTTATATAACCAGTTCCAGATTTGATCAGCCCGAAACTTTTTTTGGTTGTTTTCTAAAAGAAATTCTACTAACTCTTCGAAAGTTAGATCATAAATTAGCATGTTATCACCTATAGTTAATTATACACGAAAATTTGGAAAGAGCGAAGAAAAAACCTGAGGTTCAGGTTTTTAATTTCTAATCGTAGCTTGATAGCTAAATGTCAAACGATTGGTGATTTTTTTCATCAATTGTTCTACATCTTCATTTTCTAAGGTCTTGTCGACATCATTGAATACTAGGGAAAAAGCAATCGATTTTTTACCTTCTTCAATGTGCGATCCTGTATAAACATCAAAGACATCAATCTTAACGAGATTTTTCTTTGCTGTTTGCTTAATCATTTGAATCAAATCATCAGCATTGACATGGGAGTCAACAACAATTGCTAAATCTCTTTCCACGTTAGGATATTTACTGATGGGTTGATAGAGTGTTTTCTGATGTTGCTCAAGCAGTGGTGCAAGGTCGATATCAACCACTACTGTTGTATCAATTCCTAATTTTTTTGTTTCTAATGGGTGCAATTCAGCGATCTGTCCAATCACTTTGTCCTGATAGACTACATTGGCTTGTCTGTAAGGATGATAGGATTCAATATGATTGGTTGGCACATAACTGAAATAGATGTTGATGGGATTAAAAATGCTATCTAGTAATCCTTTTAAAATATGGAAATCAGGTTTAAATGATACCTTGTTCCAAGGATTTTTGTGCCATGCTCCACTGAATGCAATCCCTAGATGCAATGTTTCTAAATCTTTTGCAAAACAGTTACCCATTTCAAAGATTGCAACATTGGATTGTTGTCTTGACTGATTATAACTTATCGTCTCCAATAAGCCATGAACTAAACTTTGTCTTAATGTTTTCTTATCCTCTGATAATGGCATCAAAACTGAAACTGGTTCTCCAAGATTTTGATATCGATGAACATCTATTGGAGCAATCAAGCTATAACTGATGATCTCATTTAATCCAAGATTTGCCAAATGATGTCTAAGACCTCTCAGACGCTTTTGCTTAAATGTTAATTTGCCTGCTGCTTCTTGGTCTATTGTATGCATTGGGATATTATCTAATCCATACATTCTTGCTATTTCTTCTAATAAATCTGCTTTAATCAAGATATCTTTGCGATAGCTTGGAGCTTGTATGATAAAGCTATCCTTATTGACTTTATATTGATAATTGTATGCATCAAAATATGAAGTTAATTCCTTTTCTGATAAAGAAATACCTAGTTTTTCATTAAAGTAATCTTTAGATACTGTGATTTCTGGATTAATAACTTCATGATGAATGCAATGATTGACGTTTTTTGAAACTTTGGCATCTGCAAGCTCAATCAATAGCTCAGTAGCGCGTTCAAGTCCAAGAAGGACGCGTTCATCATCAATACCTCTTTCAAATCTGAGTGATGATTCACTTCTTAAATTAAGTCTTTTACTTGTTTGAAGAATACGCTTTGGATCAAAATATGCTGCTTCAAGTATGACACTTGTTGTTTTTTCATCGATCATGGTATTGAGTAATCCCATAACACCACCAATAGCAATCACTTCTTTTGTATTTGTGATGACGACATCAAGTGGATTAAGAATTCTTTCTTCTTCGTCAAGAGAAATCACTTTTTCACCATCTTTGGCATCTCTGACTAAAATGTGATTGGTTCCTACCTTTTTTGCATCAAACATATGAAGTGGTGTACCGTATTCTAATAAGACATAATTGCTGATATCAACAACATTATTGATAGGTTTCATATCGTTAGCAAGAAGTGCACTCTTTATCCACCATGGTGATTCTTTAACTGTTAAACTCTCAAAATGTCTCGCATAATATCTGCCACATCCATCGGTATTGATTTCAATTTTAATCGGATTTGTTTTTTCAGTTTCACTAATCTTATATTGAGGAAGATTGATTTTTTGTCCTGTCATTGATGCTAAATCATATGCAAAACCTAAAACAGATAATAAATCACCTCGATTTGGAGTTAAGTCTAGTTCCATGACCCATCCTTCCAAAGCAAGTGCTTCTAGTCCTGGTTTTCCTATTTCTTTAGGTTCAGCAAAAGCAAAAATACCGTCTTTAAAAGCTGCTGGTATGTATTTATCATCTAGACCAAGTTCCTGCAGAGAGCAAATCATACCATTAGATTCAACACCTCTGATTTTAGTTGCCTTTATGGCAAAATCACCAGGTAAAACGGTTCCTACTTGTGCAACGATCACATATTGATCTTTTGCTACATTTGATGCACCGCAAACGATTTGATCGACACGATCTCCTAGATCTACGGTTGTGACATGTAAATGATCTGAATTGGGATGATCTTCACATGTTAGCACATGACCAACAACCAATTTGGTTGCTGTATTTAAAGGACCAAAACTATCTACTTCGATAATTTTTTGATTGGTTATCTCTAAAACATTTTGAGGAATGCTAACCCATTCCTTAAGCATACGTTCTGTTATTCTCATCGATTTATCCCCCTAAACTGACTCAGAAATCTAACATCATTTGTATAGAAATGACGAATATCATCAATGTTATACTTGAGTATTGCAATACGTTCAACACCTATACCGAAGGCAAACCCTTGATATATTTCGGGATCATAGCCTCCCATTTTCAAAACATTAGGATGTACTTGACCCGCACCAAGAACTTCTATGTATCCAATTGATCCATCTTTCTTGATATAGGATATATCAACTTCTACACTAGGCTCCGTAAACGGAAAGTATGATGGTCTGAGCCTGATGACACGCTCAGATCCAAATAAGTGTCTGACCCTTTTAAGGAGAGCATCCTTAAGATTAGAGACTGCTAAGCCTTTTTCAATGACTAAGCCTTCAATTTGAATGAATTGATGACTGTGTGTTGGATCGTCATCATCTCTTCTGTAAACCTTCCCTGGGCATATGATTCTAAGAGGTTCACCCTGCTTGGCAAGCATGGTTCTTGCTTGAACTGGTGAGGTATGTGTTCTTAGTAACATATTCTCATCAGTATTAAACGAATCCTGCATTGCTCTAGCTGGATGATCTTTAGCCAAATTCATCATTTCAAAGTT
>JAIPGC010000022.1 GCA_021736335.1 Acholeplasmataceae bacterium
AGATAAGACCTATGACGACAAATTGAGAAGCAACTGCCAGTTGAGTCAGATAATTCAGTTTAACGACGAAGCCAACAAACAAAGGCAATCCTAAAACAGATAATGCTGCAACTGTAAAAGCAATACCAACTAAAATATTCTTAGCAAATAAACCTTGTAAATCGTCAACATCATCACTACCAACTTCTTTAGCTGCTTTATTAACAACTAAATATAAAACGAGTTTACTTAACGCGTTTGCTATAACCAAGTAAACAGCCCAAATAATAATACCGTTTACGAAAAGTAATACTGTGATACAAGCCTGTGAAATGCTGGAAAACAATAGAATTTCACGACCTTTTTTACTTGCAAATGCCATAGCTTCACCAAGGATAACACCTGCAATGAGTAAAATAACGACTACAGTTAGAAGTTTGCCTTCAAACTGGAACAAATTACTGATCAGTCTTCCAAACATCAAAGAGATTGCAGCAGCGTAAACACTTGCAACCATAGGGCCGCTTAAAGTGTTTGAATGCTTAAGAATTCCTTTAACCCATGCATTAAATGGTAGAAGTTTAGCTTCAATTCCAAGACCAATGAACATGAGGAAGAATGGAAGAATTAACGTGCCATAAGCAACACCAGCAGTTTGAATTTCATGAATCATATCCATTAAGTTTAAAGTGCCAAACATACCATATAAGATCATTAAGCCAAATAAGTATAAGCTACTACCAACTGTACCAATCACTAAGTAATTGAAAGTTGATAAAGGCTTTTTATTTGTTGTAGTAATCAAATAAGCAGCGATTCCAGCGATTTCTAAGAAAACGAACAAATTGAATAAATCACCAGTAAGTAGTAATCCGTTAAGTGCTGCTAATGCAACAAGTAGGATCGAACTTAATTTTTTATATTCTAAGACATTTAGGAGTGTTACGATAAAGAATAGACCATTGACTAGATATAAAGCGATTCTAGCATAAGAATCTAAAAACAAATTGATACCAAAAGGAATTGCAAATCCACCAATATTGATGATCTCTGATGGTATGAACATTAATAAAACGATATTTGCTGCACCAACAAGTAATAAGAGAACTGGAGCTACCTTTTTAGAAAGTATAGAAAGGAAAGCAGCAAGTAAAGGAACTGCGATTAATAGAATTGCGCTCATCATGCTTCCTCCACTTCATCTATTTCTAAAGTATTGTACTTAGAATAGATATTTTTTACGATTGCTAGTCCTAATGCAGTTGTTCCAACACCAATAACAATAGCTGTTAGAACTAAAGCTTGAGGGAGTGGGTCAACAAAGATCAGTGCGCTTGAATTGTTTGTACTTGTTAGAATTGGTGCAATTCCGTCATAAACGAAACCAATACTGATGATAAAGATATTTAAACCAATTTCTAATATATTAAGGGAGACAATGATTTTAATGACATTTCGATTTGTTAACAAACCATAAAGGCCAATCATCATTAACAGAATTGCTGCATATTGTATCATTGTTTTTCCTCCTCTGTTAAGAAATTATCGATAACACCTGATATTTCACTACCAACCTTTAGACCAATTAAAATATAAATGATTGGGATGATACCAGAACTCAATAAATCTCCAACTGTACCATTAGGCAAGAAGTTCTGCAAGAAATATGTACCAATAATTAAGCCTAATAGACCAATAATGACATATAAACTTCCTGCAACACCTTCTAAAATCTTAAAGCTCTTAATCTTAGCTCTAAATTGATCATCAGCTAAGTATAAGAGTAACATCGCACTTGCGATCATGGTACCACCAGGGAATCCGCCACCAGGTGTAAGGTGACCATGTAATGTCACATAAACACCAGTCATGATGATGATGCCAAATAAGGCACGGGAAGCGACACGTAACATAAAGTTTGGCTTGAAATCTAAGTTCAATCTCTTTTGTGTTACAGCAGATCCGAGAAGTAGTGAAACACCTAAAGCACTAATAAATAGAACTGTGACCTCACCAAGTGTATCAAAACTACGATAATCAACAACAATTGATGTAACAATATTTGCTGGACCACTTTCAGGATCAACAGTTTCACCAAAAATGATGTCAACATTTGAACCCTTAGTAATATAATGAGAAGAAACGCGGTCAGCTAAATTAGCATATCCGAAATCATCAAATAATTGATTACCCTCTAGGGCAAATATAATGAGTAATCCTAAACCAATAGTTAGGATGAAACCAAGTAGTTTTTTCATTTGGCTTCCTCCTTCTTAATGGAGAGTAATGTGAACACAAATAATGCAGTAACTAAACCAGAACCAATAACAGCTTCTGTCAATGCAACATCAGGTGCTTTCATTACGACAAAAGCAACAACACTGAGCATGCTTACTGCAGATAAGAAAATGACACTTTTAATCAGTTTCTTTTCACTGACAGCTAAAAAGGCAATCACTAGAAGCAATGCAGAAAGGACAATCATAATATAATCAATTGTTGTCATTTTCTTCACCTCTTTTTGCCATATCATCTTGAACTAGGTTCGCTGGAATGTTTTTAGCTTTATATGTTGCACGTGCAATCACACTTGATCCAATTGGGTTTGAAATTGCAATGAACACAATGATAACAATAATCTTAAAGATCCATGAAGGTTCTGCAAAAGCAATACCAATGAGTAGTGAGAATGCACCTAAAGTTGTTGCTTTCGTACCAGCTTGAATTCGGTTGAAAGTATCTGGCATTCTAAGAATCCCTAAACCACCAAGAAAAAAGAAGATACCACCAATGACTAGAAAAATATAACTAATGATTTCCATCTTTTTTACCCTCCACGTATCTAGCAAATACAACTGTTTCTAAGAATGCAAGGATAGAGTAAATGATAACGATATCCAAATAAAGGTTGCTTTCAAACAGTAATGCTAAGAGTGCAATAACACCAATAACGATCATGTTGAATGTGTCAAGAGATACGACTTTATCACTCAAACTAGGACCTTTGATGAAACGAATTAATGTGAATAATAGTCCAAGACCTAATAATGAAAAAACAATTACATGAATAATCATTTGAAAATACCTCCTAAGATTTTTTCAAATGGTCCACTGATCAACTTTTGATTTTCTTGTTCACTAGTTCCTTTGACATCTACGGTGTGAATATATAAATATTCATCCTCAATATCAATTGATAGTGTTCCAGGGGTCAAAGTGATTGAATTGGCAAGTGTCAGTTTACCAAAATCACCTTTGAGTGATGTTGGAATTTTAACTATACCGGGATTTAGCGGAATTTTTGGACTTAATACTCTACGAGCAACATCAAAGTTTGCTAATATAAGCTTCCAAATAAAAACTGGAAGATATATAGCAATAAATTTGACTAATTTGATTGGTAACATGATGTCAATTGTGAAATTAACAAATTTAACCAGTATCAAAGTTAAAACAGCACTAACGATTGCTCCAAGTGCCATCTCGTAGAGAGTAAATCCCGCTAACAAAAGATAAGTAACAAATAAAACAATAAATGTAGCGAAATACTTCATCTGATTCCTCCTAAATGCGAATTTTATATTTTTTAGACACCTACAACTTTAATTGATGTATGACATCAAGACGTAAAAAAAGAAGTAAATGCATATTAAAAACAACTTTGCTCAATTGAAATTAAAAAGTTCTAATTACAGCCAAGTAGTTTTGGATTATAAGTTCCGACAGCTTAGACGTTTATTTTTTATGTACGTATTTATCATATTTGATACGTTCATTATAACATCTAGACATGAGAATACAAAGTATTTCTTTATTTAATTGAGTACTTTCTAAATAATGATTTAAAAACAGTAATTTATTTATAAATCATATATTTTGAAGTATTATTTGAGTAAAAAACTGGCTTTAGAATCTATATTCATCATTGTTGGAGATTATTTGATATAATATCTTATATGAAAAAGCATAATGAATCAATGGAAGGTATGAGGAGACTCATTTAGGGATATGTCATGTTAGAAGATCCAATTCTATTCACCTTAACAGCTATTTGTTTAATTGCTATCCCCATCATCAGTAAAAAATTGGGGAAGTATAAACCCAAGCACTATTTTACGCTGCCTTTAATTACGATGGCAATTGCCTTTCCTTTATTCTTATTTCTAATGATTGTACCTGACACACCAAATTCCATCTATTTCTTTTATGCTTCAATGAGTTTATGGACTGGAGGGTTCATTGGATTCTTTTTCTCAATTTACTTTTACTCTAAAGGTAGAAAAAAATAAAAAAGGACTGAGTCCTTTTTTTTATCTAACTTTTTCCATAAATTCTTTTAGTTCAATCGTTTTTGGATGATCAAGAATATCAGGTGAACCTTGTTCTATGATTTGTCCCTCATTCATAAAAATTACGTAATCAGCAAAATCTCGAGCAAAACTCATAACATGTGTGACTAATATAAATTCTTTACCTAAATCTCTTAATTCTTCAATTGCCTTGAGCACTTCATGTGTCAGTATTGGGTCAAGAGAAGATGTTGGTTCATCTAAGAAGATGATATCAGGATCCATGCTTAATGCTCGAGCTATTGATGCGCGTTGCGCCTGCCCACCTGATACATTTTTAGGTAATTTATTCATTTGATCTTCTAAGTGAAGTAGAGTCAAGTTTCTTAATGCGATTTCTTCAGCTTCAGCTTTTTCAAAGCCTCTTGTCTTCTCAAGAACTAATGTAATATTTTTCTTTAATGTCAAATGGGGGAATAAATTATGGTTTTGAAAAACAAAACCAATTTTCTTTTTGTATAAATCATCTCTAACATCAAAACCATTGATGAAAATCTCTCCAGATGTTGGCTTTTCAAGTCCAGACATCATTCTGATGAGTGTTGATTTTCCAGATCCAGAAACACCAATAATAGCAACACTCTTATACTCGGTTAGTGTTAGATTTAAATTGTTCAAAACTTCAACGTCATAAGTATGCGATACATTCTTGATTTCTATTTTCATAATGACCACTTCTTTTCTATAAACTTTGTTGCTTGTGATAAAGGAATGGTTATCATTAAATATAATACCCACATTAAAATATATCCTTCAACGAAAGCAAATGTCTGTGATTGTGTGACTCTTATTGCATAATATAACTCATTATAAGAAAGAACATTAAGTAGTGCACTTCCCTTAATAATCATTGAAAAGTTATTCATTAATGGTGGCATAAGAATTCTTATGACTTGAGGGATAATGATGTATCTGTATCTTTGAAATGGTGTAAATCCAAAGAGATCCATTGCCATATATTGCTCATCTGAAATACTAGAAAATGCTGATTTATATACGTTTTTCATATATGGAGTCATGTAGACAATCAAAGCAGTAAATCCCATAAGATTTCGATTATAAGTACCAAATGCTGGACCTATGACAAACGCCATGATCACAACCAAAACAAGTAAAGGTGTTCCATAGATAATTTCAGTAAAAACATCTGTAAAAGCATTAAAATATTTAAGTTTTGAAATAGAAAGCAAGTAAAAAATAAACCCAAGAACAAGGCTTCCTAATAGTGACATGATTGAAACATATATGGTATTTAATATCCCTTGTGATATTAAGCCTTTATATGGCTCAAATGAAGCAAGAGAAAAATCTGATGATTGGCGAAAAATAACAAAAGCGACAAATGCCGCAATTGTTAGTATAGCCAAGATATATGATAATGTTTTATTCATTTGTATAGAAACTCAAACCAAATCTTCCAAGATTCTCAAGTAGAATAGCATCCCATTTAAGAGCTAATATTTCATAAAGTCCATCTGGTTCACTAAATGTTGCAATGAACTCATTAGCAGAAGCAATAAGCTCAGTATTACCTTTTTGAGTTGCCATGCCAATTGGACTTGAAACAAATGAATCCCATACGACGATGGTATCATCAGGATTCGCTTTATTACCATCTACAACTGGATTTGCACTCATCAGTAAAATATCTGATGTTCCTTGAGCAACAGATTCTACAGCAGTTCCAAGGTCAGTTGCTTGAATAACACTTTTGCCATATGATTCAGGAATTGATGAGGACACTTGTGTAGCAATACCTACATATCTAGCATTTTCTATCGCAAGAAGATCCTCAATAGTTGAATCTTCAGTTAAATTATTTGCCATAGCAAAATCTTTGTTGACTAATGAAATAATCTTAAAGTAGAAATAAGGTTCTGAAAAATCTACTTGAAGCTTTCTTGCATCAGTGATACTCATCGAAGCAATAGCAATATCTATGCCTCCAGACTGTAAATTCGTAATGAGTGAACCAAAATCTGTATTGACAATTTCAACTGGTCTTCCTAAAAATTCTCCAAATGCCATAGCGATATCAACAGAGATACCCTCTGGAACATTAGATGTGCTGACAGTTTCAAATGGAGGATAACTAAGATCCATCCCTACACGTAAAATATTTTCGTCATTTTCCTGACATGAAGATAATATGACAACTGTTAGTAAAATAGTCATTAAAAATAGTATTTTTTTCATTTTTGTTCTCCTTATTTATTAAATAAACCATGTATATTATATAGTATTTCTACAATTAACCCAAAGCATATGCTCTATAGTTTATCGTAAAGATTATGATCAGATTATATGATTTGTTTTAAGGTTGGATGATGTGAAATAAGAATTATTCTATTTTTAAATTCACCAATTTATTATATAATGTTATATATATCGTGTAATATTCATTTAGATTATGTATTGGGGAGGTGTTGATACAATGTCAACAGTGAGTATATGTTTGTAATAGGACATAAGGTTTTTTCAAAAAAAGATATCAGACGAGTAGCAGGTATCATCTTACTCCTTGTTGCTATTTTTATTATTGCATTATACAACCGTGTATCGATAGATACATATCAAGCGGATATCACCTTAGATGAAGCGGGAAACATGAGTGTTGTTGAGCAATGGGACATGACTTATAAAGAAGGATTGTTTTCATTTATTGGTCTTAAAGCTGATCCGATGCGTGTCAGATTTAGAGATATTGGATTCAATAAATATGTTGATGATTATAATTTTCCGACCAAAGCAAGCAATTTAGCATATTTTGATGAATCAAGTGTTGATGTGTCTGTTTTCAAAGATGGGGTTGATGTTACCAGTACCATAAGAATTGGATATTCATTTGAAAATGATCGAGATGAATTGGGATATCCTATTACATGCGAGCCTCAATCCAATTATTGTGAATCTATTTTTATCGATGCAGCTTTAGTTGGTGGATTGGTAGGAAATTTCACATTCATTTATGAATATACGATTTTAGGTGCAGTGACTCAATATAGTGATACATCGGAATTGAATTGGGTTTTATTAGAATATGCAGAATCCAAAATCAAAAATGGGCAGGTCAATATTAATTTACCAGAAACATTAAGTGATATGGATGATCTTTATCTTTGGGGACATGGATTATCAAATGGTAGAGTTAGCATTGAATCCCCATCAAGATTAGAATTGACATTCAAAAATATGAAGCAAGATGATTTTCTCGAATTTAGGATATTGACACCTAATTCAGTATTTCCTAATATATTATCTACAAATATATTTATCAATCCCGATATCAATTTTGAGTTGATTTATCTTTATGAAGATGATTTAGTAAGACAAACAAATCAAAGTATCAATGCTGCGATTGTCATACTTATTGTTTCGGTTTCTGTTTCATTGTTTATGATGGTATTCTTATATATTTATAATAAGCGTCATTTCAAAATATTTGAAACTGAAGATTTTGGTGACTATTTAAGAGAACCTCCAAGTCATCACAGCCCAGCAGAGGTAGGTTATCTTTATCGTTATAAGAAAACTGAAACCGAAGATATCACTGCAACACTTCTTGATTTGATTAGTAGGGATTATATTGATATTATTGATTCAAAAGTGAATCAAATAACAGAAAATGTTTCTTATGAATTACGTCTTAATGAAAAAAAATCATTAGATGACTTAAAGAGTCATGAGATGCAGTTAATCGATTGGTTTTTCAAAACTATTGCACACGGAAACAGTGTCACTACAAAGCAAATAGAGGATTATAGTTCATACCGAGTTGATTATGCAAGGGAATACCTTGGTGAAAGTGTGAAATTTACTCAATTGGTAGCATCATTATGTAATCAGCAAGATTTCTTCGACTCAACATTAGAATCACACAAAAGTCAAGCTAGATCAATCATTGCTTTACCAGTATTGGTATTTATTATCATTGTCATATTGTCTCAGATATTTTGGGTGAATATTTTCCTTGAAATTCTCATTTTAGTTATTCCATCAGTGTGGTATCTCTATTTTATTTCAACCAGAAAAAGAAGAAGTAAAAATGGACAAATATTATTTAATAAATGGGATGCATTTAAACATTATCTAGAAGATTTTGGTTCGTTTGAAGATGATCCCATTCCAAGTATTGCAGTATGGGAACACTATCTAGCATTTGCAACAACATTTGGCATTGCAGATCAAGTGATGGATCAATTGAAAGTTAAGATTGAGCAAGAAAAAATGAATCTTGAAAACTCTAAATTCATTTCCAACTCATACGCATTCGATTCAAGATCAAGGTACCTGTACAGAAGATTGCATCGAACATTTGATAAAGCAAGATCAAATACAAATTACCGAATATCTCAAGCAGCGATTCAATCTAGTGCATCTTCATTTTCAAGCTCAATAAGAGGTACAGGTTCGAAGAGTAGTTCATTCTCATCAAGACCATCATCTTTTGGTTCTAGAGGTGGCTTTGGTGGAAGATCATCTGGAAGAAGTGGTGGATTTAGTGGAGGTTCTTCACGTGGTGGAGGACGTGGTGGGGGTCGAAGTCGTTAATATGAAAAATATAAAATATAAAGGAGAATTCATATGATTTTATTAGGAATTGGTGGTTATGTCGGTATTGTAGCAGCTGTCATTGTTATTGTCATCATAGGCTTCATCATTAAGGTCTACAACATCTTAGTTGATTTGAGAAACAAGGTTAGAAACAGTTGGAGTCAGATTGATGTTCAACTCAAAAGAAGATTTGATATGATTCCAAATTTAGTTGAGACTGTCAAGGGTTATGCTAAGCATGAACAATCCATATTTGGAGCATTTGCTGAGGCAAGACAACTATATCAGCGAGCTTCAGATAATCATGATGTTGGACTGTCAGCTCAGGCTGAAAAGACCTTAGGTGGTGCATTAAGTCGTTTAATGGTTGTTCAGGAACAGTATCCAGAATTGAAAGCAAACAGCAACTTTCAAGAATTGATGTCACAGCTTTCAGATACTGAAGATAAGATTTCATTTACGCGTCAATTCTACAATGATACAGCAATGAAACTAAATAACAAAGTAGAAATGTTTCCAAGTAATATTGTCGCAGGCATGTTTAATTTTGAAAAAGTAGAATATTTTGAAATTACAATTTCAGCACAAAAGGAAGCACCCAAGGTTTCATTTTAGATGAAAAGAAAAGCAGAAATTTGATTTCTGCTTTTTTATTTATATTTGATTATTTGCCCAATGTATCAAAAACTCAATCAGTTGTTTAAATGTGGGACTATCAGCATTTCTAACATAATAACCACTCGTTGCCATACCTGTGAGTAATGCCTCATCAGGTGTAAGCCCTAGCATCAACCCCATCACAAATCCTGCATTGAAATTATCACCAGCACCAGTTGTTAATTTAGGTTTTTCAATGTATGGTCCAAGTTCTTCATAGAACGTACCATTGATGAATGTACAAGAACGATCGACAGGATGTATCACGACTGCGTCTATCTCTAAATATTCATATAATGCCTGGTTCAAATCCTCAAGAGAGACTTGCATTTTTTCTAGACTTGAATTATCAAATAAATCCAATTCATTAGCAACATCATATGCTTCTTTCTTATTAAGTCCTAAGACAACAAAGAAGTGTGATTTAAATGATTTGAGTAATCCAAGAGCTTCTTGAATTTCATCTGTTTCACGTTTTTCGGGATCAGCTAAATCTATAAAGAAAATAGGTTTCTTATCTTTTACGGGAAGAAGTGGAAGAATATCAGTTAATATCTTTTTCCAAAGGTCAGTCATATAAGGTAACATTGACCAATTGACAGTAGCTAAAAGATTTGTTTCATATAACAATGTAAGAAAAGCATCTTTCCCAATCTTTGCAATCAAATTTTCATAGGTCACATCATTAAGTGATGTCATTTTCCCAAGTAGTATTTTACCATCATCAAATTCCAAAGCATCTGTATGACCTGCAGTAGCAATTGATAAGAGATTCACATTGCTTGCCATCCCACGAAATACATCATCAATTGTAGGTACACCTAGTGCCCCTATAAAATTGATTGAAGCATCATGTTTAGCCATTGCATTACACATGATTGGACCATTGCCCCCAATTTTCTTTTGTACAGGAACAAGTTCAATATTCGTTGATAAACCACTTGCTTTTTCAATTCTTTTAGCAAGTAATTCTATGGTTTCAATTCTTGAAAATTCTTTACTATCCATGCGTTTGTCAACAACATGAATAATTTCATCAATAAAACCATCAAAACCAATAACCATTTTTAAATTTTCTGGATGTTTTGATTTAAGTTTTTCTGCTAACAATAATCTCTTTTGATACATAAAGCCACCTCATTTGTCATCTTTTATCATAATAGTAGTATATCAAAAATCAATTGTTTTTGCATCCCTAAAATAAGAGAAAAATGAAAAAAGCACTATTGTTCTTGAACCTCGTATGATTAAAATTATTCGATTGTTTTTTACATCAAGAAACTGATGTGTTAAAATTGACATGAACTCTATGTTTGAATGTGGAATAAACGAAAAAATGGATGAGGAGTTTTGTGAACATAAATGCAAAATAACAATAAAACAAAGACAATCAAAGATGCATCAAGTCAGAAGATGATTAAACAGTTTGAGCCATTATGGATAGCAATAGAAACAGTCCTAAAAAATCAAGAGACTTTGATAATCACTATAGATGGTCACTCTACATCAGGGAAATCTACACTAGCTGATCTAATAGAAGAAAAGTATGATGCGCAAATCATACATATGGATGATTTTTTTCGTAGTAAAGCGCAAGGTGAATCATCAATCGTGTATGGATCGAATATTGATTTTGATCGGTTGAAAAGTGAAGTGATTGAACCTTTAGCTCAAAGAAAAAATATTATTTATAGACCTTTTGATTGCAAAACACAAACGATAATGCCCTCTATAATCAAGGCATGCAAGAAAGTCACTGTGATTGAAGGTGCATATGCGTCACATCCTTATCTGACACATCATATCGATATCAAGGTTTTCTTAAAATCAAGATATTTACAGCAGTTAAGAAGAATCATTAAACGGAATGGATTTAAAGGTTTGAAAATGTTTGTAAAAAAATGGATTCCCTATGAAAGAGCATACTTCAAACATTACAATATTGAAGAGCAATCACATTTTATATTTAAGAGTATACATTAGTCATTTAATTCAAGTTTTCAATTATTTTTCTCGCGCATTCTATTATCAATTAATATAGGGGAGATTATATTGACAGAGTGTCTTATCTTATGATATAATTATAATTGTAAACGGCGTCTATATATACGGACATACTATATATAACTCAACCACATAGTTTTTAGCATATTCAAATCATGATAGGTAGGAATGAAAAATGAAAAAACTTGAAAGTTTTATTGAATCACTACCCAACATTTCTAACCCTGATCAATATGGTGTTTATCCATTATCAATTAATCAGGTAGGACAAATGTGGGTTTTTATTGTTAATAAGGGATTAAAAGATGTGATCATTGCAGTAGGTGAAGGGTCATCTCAGTTTCAAGGAACACCTTTTAACGTTGGTGATGTTTCTTGTATAGAAGCTGATTTAACTCATGAAAATGGTGAATTGATAAGAAGTTTGTTTCCATTTACAAAGCCAATTCCAGTATTGAACAAAATGCGTAGTTTTGGCTTAGGTGATCGTCTTGGTATCGCTGGTCCTGGGCATATAAAAATTTTTAAAAAGTATGATGCCTACCCTGTTTTTGTGCAACAATCAATTCGTGAGCTCAACTTAACCCATAGAACCTATGAAGAGGTCCTAGATTCTGCAACCTTCTTTGTTTATAGAGATGGTTATAAAGATGGTTTTGGAGCTGATGGAGATCATTTAAAGAAACCAGAAGAGATAGAATATGCTTTACGTTTAGGTTTTACGATGATAACCCTTGATTGTAGCGACTATATTAGAAATGATGTTTCCTTCCTTTCTGATGATGAAATAGACAGGATTTGCATGATTGATGAATCAACAAAGTCAAAATACTTAAACAAAGCTTTCCATGCAGGTACTTCAACTATTGAGTTTAGTGAAAAAGATTTACAGAAGTGTATTTTAATCTATGGAAAAGCAATTGATTATGCTGTATTGATTTACCATAAATATTTTAGCAATCCCAATCATCAAGTCAATTTCGAGATCTCGATAGATGAAACAGCAACACCAACTTCACCTGCCCAACATTATTTTGTGGCAAACGAATTAAGTTTACGAGGTGTACATTTGGACACGATGGCACCTAGATTTATTGGTGAATTTCAAAAAGGTGTTGACTATGTTGGAGATATTAAAGAGTTTGAAAAAGAATTAATGATTCATGCAGATATCGCAAGACATTTTGGTTATAAATTAAGCATTCATTCAGGCTCTGATAAATTTTCAATATTTGAGTTAATTGGTAAACACACGAGAGGTCATTTTCATGTCAAGACTGCTGGTACGAATTGGCTTGAAGCGATGAGACTTGTTGCAATTTATGATCCTAATTTATACAGAGAAATTCATAAATATGCACTTTCGATGTTTAATGAAGCAAAAAAATTCTATCATGTGACAACAGATTTGAATAAAATTGCAGACATAGACACATTAAAGGACTCAGATTTAGTCCACCTATTTTCTCAAAATGATGCAAGACAATTGATACATATCACATATGGTTATATACTAAATGCAAAGAATTCAAATGACATCTATTTATTTAAGGACAAATTGTACACCTTATGGAGAGAAAAAGCTGAAGCATATGCTGAATTGCTTGAAAAGCATATTGGTAAACATTTAGATCTTCTCTATTTGGGATTTAATCAATAAAATCAAGGGAGAATCATATTATGAAATTTAAGAACAACTATCAATACTCAATTGTAGTTCCTACAAGTATGGGTGTAAGAATTACACCATATGATCGACAACCAGTTCATACCAGTGATTCGTTTTTTCTTCAGGCAACTAGTGCAGAAAGCAACGTCATAAGTATTGCTGCAGCTTTAGGCAAACCAACTATGGTTTTAACAACTTTTGTTAAAGATAGTCCTATTGCTCAAATCATTAAAAATGATTTAATGAGAAGACACATCAGTTATCGTGGTGTTGAAGTTGAGCAAGGTGGTCCATGGGGTTATCGTCATCAATTCAATATTGCAGATAGTGGCTATGGTCTTAGAGGTCCTCGTGTACATAATGACCGTGCTGGTGAAGTTGGCAGAACACTTAGTATCAAAGATTTTGATGTCCATCAACTCTTTGAAAAAGAAGGGGTGCAACTCCTTCATCTTTCAGGACTCATTGCTGCATTATCTGAAGAAACCAGTCAATTTTGCTTAGCTTTAGCTCAAGAAGCTCATAAAAATGGTACTAAGATTTCTTTTGATCTTAATTACAGAGCCTCTTTTTGGAAAAATAGAGAAAGAGAATTAGCTCATACATTTAAAGAAATCGCATCTGTTTCAGACATTCTAATAGGAAATGAAGAAGATTTTCAATTAGCATTAGGAATTAAAGGTCCTGAAGCTGGTGGAAAAGGGATTGCTGATCAAATCGAAAATTTTAAGGAAATGATTATCAATGTCAAGAAAGCTTTTCCAAATGCACATACATTTGCTACGACCTTACGTGAAGTTATCAGTGCAAATGAGCATCATTGGGGTGCTATTGTTCTTGATGAAAACACATGGACCGTCATCGAACCAAGACCGATACCTGTTCTAGATCGAATCGGTGGTGGAGATGGTTTTGTTGGAGGATTACTTTACGGCTTTCTACAAGGATGGGAATCACAGAAAGCTGCTCAATTTGGTTGGGCATCAGGTGCTTTAGTCTCTACTGTACTCTATGATTTTGGACAACCAGCAGATGAAGAACAAGTATGGAGCATATGGGAAGGCAATGCTAGAGTCAAAAGATAATTGATAAATTGAGGAGAAACATATGAAAAAATCAGATATAGGTTTAATTGGATTGGCAGTCATGGGTGAAAACCTTGTAATGAATATGGCATCAAAAGGGTTCCAGGTTTCAGTTTATGCTCGTAGAGCATCTGTAGTTAATGATTTTATTAATGGACGTGCTAAAGGCATGAGCGTTGTTGGAACCTACAGTTTAGAAGAACTTGCTGAAAGTTTGATTAAACCAAGAAAAATTATGTTGATGATCAAAGCTGGTGATCCAGTTGATAGTGTGATTGAACAATTGCTTCCTGTTTTGGAGAAAGGTGATGTGATTATTGATGGTGGTAACTCACATTATCCTGATACGATAAGAAGAACAAAATACTTAGAAGAAAAAGGTTTGTTATATATTGGTACCGGAGTTTCTGGAGGTGAAGAAGGGGCTTTGTTAGGACCTTCAATCATGCCTGGTGGATCAGAGGAAGCCTGGCCACTTGTGAAACCTATTTTTCAAGCAATTGCAGCCAAAGTTGAAAATGGTGATGTTTGTTGCGATTGGGTAGGAAGTGATGGTGCTGGCCATTTTGTTAAAATGGTCCATAATGGCATTGAATATGGTGATATTCAATTGATTACTGAAGCATATCATTTGATGAAAAATGTTTTAAAGATGTCTGCTGATGAAATGCATGAAGTCTTTAAGGCTTGGAACAAAACCGAACTAGATAGTTATTTGATAGAAATTACAGCTGACATATTAGCTGTCAAAGACACTGATGGAAAACCATTGGTAGATAAAATATTAGATACTGCCGGTCAAAAAGGAACAGGTAAATGGACAGCTGTTTCATCACTTGATGAAGGGGTTCCTTTAACACTGATTGCAGAATCTGTATATGCAAGATGTCTTTCAGCTCTTAAAGAAGAAAGAGTGATAGCATCAAAAACATTTAAACAGACTCCAATAACCTTTAGTGGAGATAAAAATGAGTTCATTGAACATATTAGAAAAGCACTTTATGCATCAAAGATCATTTCTTATGCTCAAGGCTATGCATTGATGCGAGCTGCTGCACAAACCAATCAGTGGGCACTTAATTATGGTGGGATTGCACTCATGTGGCGTGGTGGATGTATTATCCGTTCAGTATTTTTAGGCAAGATTAAGGAAGCCTTTGATAAAAATCAAGAATTATCGAATCTACTACTTGATCCATATTTTAAGGAAACAATTGAAACATTAACAGATAGTTGGAGAATTGTGGTCTCAACAGCTATAATGAATGGTATTCCTACACCATCGATGTCATCAGGATTAACCTATTTTGATGGATACAAGAGTGAAAGATTACCAGCAAACTTACTTCAAGCACAAAGAGATTACTTTGGAGCACATACATACGAAAGAATTGATAAACCTCGTGGAGAGTTTTTTCACACGAATTGGACTGGTCGAGGTGGAGATACTTCATCTACGACATATAACGTTTAGAAGAAGGTGAAAATATGAAATTATCAATAAAACCCAATTTAGATGGTAAAGTAATTGTTGTCACAGGAGGTGGCGGTGTTTTATGTAGCATGTTTGCTAAAGCACTTGCACAATGTGGAGCAAAAGTAGCAGTCTTAGATTTAACAGAAGAAAAAGCAAGAAAAGTTGCAAATGAGATCGTAGATGAAGGCTATGAAGCTATTGGAATCAGCTGCAATGTATTAGACAAAGAAAGCATTGAATTGGCACATCAAAAGGTTTTGGCATATTATGGAAAATGTGATGTATTAATTAATGGTGCTGGAGGAAATAGTCCAAAAGCAACCACTGATGATGAATTCTTTAATCGAGAAAAGTTTGAACAACCAGGAAATAAGAGTTTTTTTGATTTAGATATTGAGGGTTTTAATTTTGTTTTTGGACTTAATTTTACAGGAACATTACTTCCAACCCAAATATTTGCTAAGGATATGATCGATCAACCTGGTTCATCGATTTTAAACATCAGCTCGATGAATGCATTTACACCACTGACTAAGATTCCTGCATACAGTGCAGCTAAAGCAGCTGTCTCAAATTTCACTCAATGGTTAGCAGTTCATTTTGCTAAAAGCGGTATTAGAGTGAATGCCATGGCACCAGGATTTTTCTCAACAAAACAAAATAAAGCCTTACTATGGAATGAGGATGGAACACCGACTCCAAGAAGTTATAAGATTTTAAATAATACTCCTATGGGACGTTACGGAGAACCAGAAGAGTTAATTGGAACATTATTATGGCTAGTTGATCAGAATAGCTCAGGATTTGTTACAGGTATTGTCGTCCCTGTTGATGGTGGATTTTCTGCATATTCTGGCGTGTAGGAGTTGAATATGGAGATTTTTATAAAGGCTAGCGAGCCTACTGGATTAACTCAAAAAGAGATTGAACAATCACTCCTAAAATCAGTTGAAGGAAAAAAATTAAAGAAGGTTCTTTTAGTTCCGCCTGATTTTACAAGATTTCATTCGAATGCTGGATTTATAACAAATTTTTATTATCACTATTTTATCAACCATCAAATTGATGTGGATATACTACCTGCACTTGGAACCCATGTTGCTATGTCAAAAGATGAGTGTGAAGAAATGTATGGTGATATACCGTATGACAAATTCATCTACCATAACTGGAGAACTGATGTCATTAACATTGGCGAAGTCCCTAAGGCATATATTAAAGAGATAACAGAAGGTATATGGGACGAGCCAGTTACATGTGAAGTCAACAAACTCATTATGGATGAAAGCTATGATTTAATACTTTCAATAGGACAGGTTGTTCCTCATGAAGTTATCGGAATGGCTAATCATTCGAAAAATATATTGGTCGGATGTGGCGGTAAAAAAACGATCAATCAATCACATATGATTGGTGCTGTTTACGGTATGGAAAAAATGATGGGAAAAGATCACACCCCGGTCAGAAAAGTACTTGATTACGCGATGACACATTATTTAAATCATCGTCCAATTGTTTTTGTATTAACTGTAACAACCGCACCACAAGGCCTTATTCAGACACATGGCCTATTTATTGGTGATCAAAGAAATGCCCTTGAACAAGCTATAATAGTTGCTCAAGAAAAGAATATCAATTTTGTTGAAAAAGGAATCAAGAAGTGCATTGTCTATTTGGATCCTAAGGAATTTAAAAGCACTTGGCTTGGTAATAAATCAATCTATCGTACCAGAATGGCAGTTGAAGACAATGGTGAACTTCTCGTTCTTGCTGAAGGCATTCAGAAGTTTGGCGAAGATCCAAAAATCGATCAACTCATTAGAAAATATGGTTATTGTGGAAGATTAAAAGTGCTTGATTTATTTCATGAAAATGAGGATTTGAAACTCAACATGAGTGCTGCAGCACATCTCATTCATAGCTCATCTGATGGTCGTTTTAAGATAACTTATGCTGTTAAAAATATATCAAAGGAAGAAATAGAAAGTGTTCATTTCTCAGCTGCTGATTACAAAGAGACAGTTAAGAAATATGACCCAAAGAAGCTTAACTCTGGTTGGAATATTATGCCAGATGGCGAAGAAATATACTTTATCCCTAATCCTGCATTGGGATTATGGATTGATAAAAATCGGTTTTAATAAACAATTAATTCATTAACTTGCGTGCATTTTCTAAGACATTGTCACAAGGAAATGCATGTTTTCTTTATGAAAGGAAGATATTAAAATGCATCTATTTAAAGAGATACTCATGAATCATTATCACATGTACCCTTTAATGCAAATTCAAGATTTTATCAAATTAATTTATCAGATGGTTTATGGTCCAAAGCATTTTTCAAACAACCCTTCATTAGAACAAATTATACTTTATTTAAAGAGTGAGCTATTAGTACTTGAAGATAATAAAAGTGATGAATACATTGAAGATATTGGAAATGGATATGTGAGAATATATCTTAATCATTCTTTTAATCATGAAGGAAAATTGAACTGGATTGCAGTAACATTTTATGAGTCAATGATGTTAGAACTTGAAAATCCTGAACAATTGAAAAATCTTTTTTTAAGTGCAATTGATGATTTCTTAAATCTTGTTAAAAGTAATGATATAAAGTTGGATGAAGCCAACTGTAGACTGTGGCTTGATACCTATCTTGAACAAGGTATTAGAGCAATCAGTCATAGTGAAACTTATAGAAATACCTATAAGCCACATTACCGAGTCGTTCATCAATCAAAGTTTAGTAAATGAAATAAATAAATCATTTATTTTGTTGGTATTTTGTTGATATCATGAATTTTGTGGTATAATTTTTCGGTTGGTGAAAATATGACTAAAGATGAAAGACAGCGCAATTTAATCCTTCATGACAAAAATATTTACAAAGGATTGCTGACATTAGCAATCCCTTTAATGTTAAATAATTTCATCAAAACTATTCATGATGTCATCGACATGTATTTTGTTGGAAGAATTCCTGGATATAATACAGAAGCGATGAATTCAATTTCTTTAACATTTCCAATTGTATTTGCATTCATCAGCTTAGGTATAGGTTTATCTGCAGCTGGAACAGCATTAATCAGCCAGCAAGTGGGTTCCGGACAAATGCAAGATGCAAAAAAATATGCAAGTAATCTTGTTGTTATTGCTTTAATTACTGGCATCATACTTAATATATTTTCATATTTTTCTGCACCACTGATCATGCAATTGATGGGAACTGAAGGATACACTTTAGCAAATAGTGTTAAGTATTTGCAAATTAGAGCTTTTGAATTACCAGTTGTATTCTTATTCTTTGCATTCACTGCGATTAGACAAGCCAGCGGTGATACAGTCACACCAGTGATCTATGGTGTTGTAACAATTATTGCCAATATCATTTTGACACCTTTGCTTGTTATTAATGCGAATTTAGGTGTCGCTGGAGCAGCCTATGCAACACTAATTGCAAATGTCATCATTATGCCTTTAGGCCTTATCCAACTGTTTAAATCTAAAACAGGTATTACAATATCAAAAGAATACCTGAAGCTTGATCCTACAGTGAGTAGACTGATCATAAAAACTGCTGTACCTGCATCTTTAGGGCAAGCATTTACAGCGATTGGATTTGCTATTAATAATGGTGTTATCCTATCTTATGGTGAGGCAACTGTTGCAGCATTTTCAGTAGGTAATAGGTTGAGCAGTTTAATCTTACAACCTGCAATGGCAATAGGTGGCGTGTTATCTGCATTTATTGGTCAAAATATTGGAAACTTAAATGTTGCTAGAGCTAAAGAGACAGTAAAAAAAGCGATGATACTTTCCATCGGTATTATGGCATTCGGAAGTATTGTTTTCATGAATTTTAGAGTATTTTTAGCAGGATTTTTCATTACTGATAATCCAGTTACACTGTCTTTAGCTAATGAATACCTATTCTATTTATTACTTGGACTACCTCTCATGGCCATTTTTCAGACCTTTATGGGAGCTTTCAATGGTACAGGAAACACAAAGTATACTTTTATACTTACGACAACCAGATTATGGATTTTAAGAATTCCTTTAGTCTTCATTCTTAAAGCATTTACGAATCTGGGAAGCAGTGGTATATGGTATGCTATGTTAGCAAGTAACATTATTATTTGTTTCATTGGATATTACTTATATAAGAAAATTGATTTTAAGCCTAAAATTACGATTGGAAAAGAAAGACGAAGAGCAATTAAGGCTGCTGTTTAAGATTTATTATTGCTAAATTAAACCATCCATTTAGCTTTTTTAGATGATTTATTCATCTTAAATAGATTGACTTATTCTATGGACAGCAAACATGTCATCAAAAACGCATTGCCAATTTTAATTGATTAATCATCAGGATGACATTGAATGATCGGCAAAATAAAAGAAAAACGGAGCATCAAAATGAAATTTACAGAATTAAATATTATTGAACCAATCCTTAAATCACTACAATCAGAAGGGTATTTAGAGCCATCACCTATTCAGGAATTGGCAATACCAGTATTGATGGAAGGAAAAGACATTTTAGGTAGTGCGCAAACAGGTACTGGTAAAACAGCAGCCTTTGCTATACCTATTTTACAGGAATTATATCAAACGACGAGTAAACATGAAACCAGATATATCAAAGCATTAGTCTTAGCACCTACAAGAGAATTAGCTTCTCAGATCAAAGATAGTTTTAGCACTTACGGAAAACATCTAGGATTAAGAGTTGCTGTTATATTTGGAGGAGTGAGCCAAAGACCACAAACAGAAGCGTTATTTAAAGGAATAGATATTTTAGTTGCTACACCTGGAAGATTACTTGATTTAGTCAATCAAGGATTTATCGATTTTAGTAAACTTAAGTACTTTGTACTTGATGAAGCTGATCGTATGCTTGATATGGGATTTGTTAAAGATGTAGAAAAGATCATTAAATTGATTCCGAAGCAAAGACAAACCATGTTATTTTCAGCAACAATGCCAAAAGAGATTATCGCATTATCACAAAGCATATTAAAAGATCCCATTCGAGTATCAGTGAAACCTGTAGAAACCACGCTTGAAGTCATCGAGCAATCCATATATAAAGTAACTAAAAAAGATAAAGTAGAATTACTGATTCATTTGCTGAAAAAAGGTACTATTGACTCAGCTCTTGTATTTACAAGAACAAAACAATGGGCTAATAAGGTAACAAAAGCACTTGTTGCAGTTGGTATTAAAGCTGAAGCCATTCATGGCAACAAATCTCAAAATGCAAGAGAAAAAGCTTTAGGCAACTTCAAGTCTAAACAGATTCAAGTCTTAGTAGCAACAGATATCGCAGCTAGAGGCATAGATATTGATTTATTATCTCATGTCATCAATTATGATTTACCAGAGGTACCAGAAACTTATATACATCGTATTGGTAGAACAGGTAGAGCTGGTTTTTCTGGTACAGCAATAAGCTTTTGTAGTCCAGAAGAAGCGGGATTGCTTAAGGATATTGAAAAGCACATCCATTTGAATCTAAAAGTTGAAAAAGATGTTTACTTATCAGGAACTTACAAATCGCTTATTCAACAACCCAATGTTAGCAGTCACAAATCTCCATCTTCTCACCAAAAAAGTAAATCAAAGAGTTATACCAAAACAGCGACGCAACCAGTAGCTGAAACAAAACACCAAAATCCCTATCATGCAAAGAAGAAAAAATACTGGGATCAAGAATTAAAAAATCGCTATAAAGCTAAACAAAAATAAAGCACACAGTGCTTTTTTTTTTGATTATAGAATCAATCTGCTCATACCAAAGCTTAATCATTGACTTAATATTTAATTAAAATTGAGTTGTGCTATTGAGTTTTATTAACTTTTCAAGCATAATAAATAATAGAGTGATGTGTATACATCTATGCGAGCCACAAGGTCAATCAAATCTATAACAAAAGAAATTTTTTTATTATATTGTAGATACTTTATTTGATTGTTGTCTTTTTATAATGAAAGGAGGCATCCATATTGAACTCAAAATCAAAGTTTAAAGAAAAGATTAGGAAAAGAACTAGATTAGAAATCTTAAAGTCTTGGATGTCATCTTTTGTGATTACTGCAAGTGCCATTATTGTTGCTGTAGTTACAATTCCTTCGAGTCCTAAAGCTGAAATTATTCAAGTTCAGGTGTTTAAGAATCAAGTAGTATATCAAGTAGAAGTCACAGATGCTGATAATGCTATTGATCTAAATACACTTGAGATCATATTAACAAATCAATTTGAATATTATAAGTACCCACTTCAATTAGGTATAAATATTGGTGAGTTTTCTGAACTAAAAGATGGTACAACCTATCAAATGTCCGTACAAGGCAGCAAAGGATTTGGACAGGAGATATTGGCAACAAAAGAAATTGTGACTCAACCAAATAGTGGTGGAGCAATCATCAAATATTCTCTTATAGATACACAAAACCAATTTGATACGCAATATGAAGTAGAAACAATCATTTATGATGATTTAGATGAATATGTAAGTGTAGACCTTGTGTATGGTGTTATTGGTGTTGATGAAATAGAACCGTTTGAATATTATTATTTGCCAGTTCCTGATGGTTCATCATCACATATCTTAGATCAGATATTTCAGATGAATGGTAAGATATACGTTTACTTAGAAGCGACTCTACTAAATAGCGAAAAACTCATTTTAGATGAGATTTACCTCAATATACCTATCTCATTTGAGGCATATTACTATATTGAGCAGGTTACAGACACAACCATTGTTTTATCAGTTTACCCAGATTTCTCACTTTTAGAAGATGTAACCTATGAGTTTAAATTATCTAAAGATGGATATCCAGTAGCAACCAAAACAGCAAGCAAGGATGACTTGGATGATAATCAGATGCATTATGGTATTGAGATTACATTTGATCAATTGAGAAAAAACACGATTTATCAAGTCGATCTCAAAGTAACTTACACGAACCCTTATACACTTGCTAAAGAAACTCAAACGTATGAATCGCAGGTATTAAAAACGTTGGGTGCATACACGTATGAAGTAGATGTTGTTGAATACGATTTATATTATGAGGTAATGATCACTGTTGTTGATCCCAATCACAATTTTCAAATACCCTATTATTATGTTTACGAGATACATGATGAATTTGAATGGTTTATATCAAGTGGAACATTTGGTTTTACACCTATGGATGGATATAAAACAGTAACCTTTACAATTGATAAGACAGCATCCATACCGTATAGAATAGATATTGGTTTAAGAAATGAAGAATTTTCATATTATTATGTAACCATATATGTCATTTTGACTATAGAATAAAGGAGAGAATCATGAAATTTAAAGAAAAGTCCAAGAAGGACAAAATTCGTATTATCGTTGTATCAGCAATCATTGTTATCTTTTTACTTTTAGGAATGTTTGCTAGTTTGATTTTTCCAGGAACAACTTTTGCTCAAATCATCAATAATAGTATTGGTAAATTTTTCAATTTGATTGATTTCTTTTCAAATAACTATGTGGTGATCTTAGAAAGTATCACAATTGTTATTTTCGTTTGGATCATTAATAAAGTTCTTCAATTTTTTGTACCATTATTAACCAAAGAAGGTCAAAGAAGTGAAACGATAGGAAAACTATTAAGCAGTGTCATTAAATACTTAATCGTCATAGTTGCTCTATTCTTAATATTAAGTGCTTGGGGAGTTCAAACACCAACATTACTTGCTGGTGCTGGTATTCTTGGTCTAGCGATAAGTTTTGGAGCTCAAAGTTTGATTGAAGATATTTTTTGTGGTTTATTTATTATTTTCGAGAAACAATTTTCAGTTGGGGATGTCATTGAAGTTATTGGCTTAAGAGGCACTGTCAAGGAAATAGGCATCCGAATCACAAAAATAGAAGACAAAAATGGTGATGTGCTTATTGTTAATAAC
>JAIPGC010000023.1 GCA_021736335.1 Acholeplasmataceae bacterium
ACGATTGATTTATCTAGTTTTGAGAGATGTCTGGTGACGATGGCGAAGTGGACACACCTGTTCCCATACCGAACACAGAAGTTAAGCACTTCAGCGCCGAAGATAGTTCCAAGGAGCAAAAATAGGACGTTGCCAGGCAGTATCTCTTTAGAATGGGAGTTTAGCTCAGTTGGGAGAGCATCTGCCTTACAAGCAGAGGGTCAGCGGTTCGAGCCCGTTAACTCCCACCATTCTGTTGCCGAAATAGCTCAATCCGGTAGAGCAACTGACTTGTAATCAGTAGGTTGCGGGTTCAATTCCTGTTTTCGGCACCACTTTGACCCGTTAGCTCAGTCGGTAGAGCACTTGACTTTTAATCAAGGTGTCGTAAGTTCGATTCTTACACGGGTCACCAACATTTTATTTGCCTCGATGGTGAAATAGGTAGACACGTGGGACTTAAAATCCCATGGGCGATGAGTCCGTGCCGGTTCAAGTCCGGCTCGAGGTACCAACAACGGGGGCCTTAGCTCAGCTGGGAGAGCGCCTGCTTTGCACGCAGGAGGTCAGGGGTTCGATCCCCCTAGGCTCCACCAATAATTTTAATGGTTTTCATGAAGTGATTTAAGATTTTATAACAACGATAATTTATAGTTGTATTTGGCGGTGTAGCTCAGCTGGTTTAGAGCGTACGGCTCATACCCGTAAGGTCGAGGGTTCAAGTCCCCCCGCCGCTACCAACTCTGGACCCGTAGCTCAGTTGGTTAGAGCTACCGGCTCATAACCGGTCGGCCGTAGGTTCGAGTCCTACCGGGTCCACCAACAACAAAAAAATAAAAACGTGTTATAATATTGGAGGAATACCCAAGCCTGGCTGAAGGGATCGGTCTTGAAAACCGACAGGGCATAAAAGCCGCGGGGGTTCGAATCCCTCTTCCTCCGCCATTGTTATCCAACTCAATAGTTTTATATATCGCGGGATAGAGCAGTCTGGTAGCTCGTCGGGCTCATAACCCGGAGGTCGTAGGTTCAAATCCTTCTCCCGCAACCAAACTGGTCCGGTGGTGTAGGGGTCAACATGCCTGCCTGTCACGCAGGAGATCGCGGGTTCAAATCCCGTCCGGACCGCCATTTTTGGCTCTGTAGCTCAGTCGGTAGAGCAAAGGACTGAAAATCCTTGTGTCGGGAGTTCAATTCTCCCTGGAGCCACCACTAACTGATAGTAAAGCCATTAAGTGGCTTTTTTTATTTATTAATTATATGAAGTCAAGAAAGACAAAGGATTAAAATGCTGTGTTTCAATCAAATGCGAATGCTTTGACTTTGGTATAGCCGCATTGTAGAATATAGAAAAATAGGAGGATTACCAATGAAAAGAATAACAATATTTATAATGGCAATTGCTTTTATGTTAATAATAGTAGGTTGTACACAAGAGCCAACTTCTTCACCAGAGTACATAGATATAAGTGCAGCAGAAGCCAAAGAACTTATAGATAATAATACAGATTTAATTATTATAGATGTATCACCATTTTATGCTCAGGGGCATATTCCAAATGCATTAAATTACTATATAGGAGACGGATCCCTCGATGAGATTATTCCATCGCTTGATAAAAGTAAGACTTATTTGGTGTATTGTCACTCCGATAGCGCATCTATATCTGGTGCTAATAAACTCATAGATGCTGGATTTGAAAATGTTTATAGACTCGTAGGGAACTACGCAGCATGGGTTGCAGCTGGTTATCCAGTAGAGACCGATTAATTGTACATATAACATACGATTTATATATTAAGAGTTAACGAAACCTTATAGTGTTTCGTTTTTTTATTTTGTGTATAGACTATACAAAAAATAAGTTATCAATAGTATAATTATTTTGTAAAAGGAGATGGTGACGATGTTTGAAAATTATTTTTTCACACTTGGAATTATCAACAATTTGCTATTGATTTCAGTTTTCTTAAGTGTAAAAATGTTTAAAGAATCATTCGTTAAAAAGATTGGTGTTGTATATTTATTACTCATAATTCCCTCAATTTATGGCATTATCATGGCTATACAACAAAACAAACAATATCAATATAGCGTGTTTTTAGGCATATTCATAGCGTTTCTCATATTAGAAGGTACATATGATTTCATTTTGAAAGTACCGTTTCGCAAAAATTGGAAATTATTGGTACCATTCTTGGTTCTTTATTGGTCCATGAATTATGGTTTTATTGTAATGGCATGGCAAAATTCATTGGCTCAAGGTGCAATTGTATTTGGATTATTCTTAATACAATTAAGTGCTAACCTACTTTCTCATACTAAGAAACGGCTCATCAAATAGTACGATTTATCAATAATAGAAAAATAAAAATGTAAGATAATATATTTTTTTATTAAATTAAAGAAAAATCAATGTCATGGTATTAATATAATTTGAGGTGATCAATATGAACATTAATGCCATGTACATTTTTAAGGGTATCAATCAATTCAACACATTTTCGAATTTTACTGAGCAAGCATGCTGGAAAATCGAAAAGCAATTATTAAAAGAAAGAGTTGAGAAATACAAAACAGAAGAATTCTTCCTAAAATTAGAGCATGATTTTAATATAAAAAAACTAACCATATGGGAACTAAAACAAGAAGAAGTCATAACGTGGATAGATACAATTTTATTATTAAGAAGAATTTTACTTCAACTATTTAAAAGAGGAGTAAACGTAGAGAATATTAACATCATAATGGAGTATCCACTTGTTTTTGGCAATCATATGCGCTCTGACTATCTCATCATTTATGATCGACTTATAGTAGTCCTTGAATTTGGAATGTTCAATCAAGACGAGAAAAGAAGCGAAGAAAGGTATACAAAAAAACTACAAGAATCAATTAATTATAGACAAATTATCAGTAATTCAGTAGATAGTAGCATGTGTGTAATTAACTATGTTATGATTTATAGACCCGAATACGATAGGGCTTTTATGAGGGATATGACTGAAAATATTGCATATAATAATGGTGAAATTGATCTACTTTCAAAGTTTTTGATGTTGAACATTAAAAAGCAAGATGAACTTACTGCACTAAAACAACTTGAAATTGTTAATTTAAGCACATAATTTAGCATTTTTGTTTAACTTTTATAACGGGATATGTTATCATATAGTTAATTAAATAAGTTTGAAATTCAAACAAATTAAAGGAGAAGAAAAATGAGCGAAAAAATCGGTCTTGTTGTTTGTGGTAATTCAGGTGTAGATTATTTAAAATTGGACTATCCTGTAAAGTTAATTAGATCAACTCTTAACCTTGGTGGAAAAGAATATGAAGATTTTGTTGACATACAGGCAAAAGAATTTTATGATGTGATTGTTAGTAATCCTGATATTGACGTTTCAACATCACAAACATCAACAGGAAAGATAGCAAGTGTTTATGAAGAATTAAGAGATGAAGGATATACCGACATCATTGCCGTAGTCATCTCATCTAAATTAAGTGGAACATATCAAGGTGCAATATTGGCAAAAGAAATGGTTCCAGATGTAAATGTATATGTAATTGACTCCAGAACAGTATCATATGGCGAAGCTTATATGATTTTAGAAGCTATCAAGATGATTAAAGCTGGTAGCAAAACTAGAGACATCATTGATAAGCTAGAAAAAATAAGAGATCACATTTATATTTATGTTTTGGTTGACACACTCAAGTATTTAGTAAAAAATGGAAGACTATCTGCTACAAGTGGATTTTTAGGAACATTATTAAAAATCAAACCACTTTTGCATATTCAAAGAGATGGAAGTTTGGTGCCATTTGAAAAGATTAGAACTACCAATAAAGCACAATCTAGATTAATTGAAATTATTCATCATGACATTGAAGGAAAAAATGTTATAATGTTTATAGTTTATACAAATAATGAAGAAAAAGCTTTAGAAATTCGTCAACAAATATTAACGATGAGACCCGATATCACAGTTGAAGTGGTGCCTTTAACACCTGTTGTTGGTGCTCATGCTGGCCCTGGAACACTCGGAGTGGGATATATTGTAATTTAAAGAGAGGAAGTGTATGGTGTGGTTTCACCAAAACAAGTCATTAATGAACTACTTGTGGATGTATTTAACCAAATCCTTAGTATTGAGGGGGTAACTCTCAAGCAAAGAGGTGTCAAATTATCCATGACAGAGGTCCACGTTTTGGAAGCTATAAGAAATAGTGAGATTCCTACGATGGGCAATGTAGCACAAAGGCTGCGTGTTACATTAGGGACTTTGACAACATCAGTGAATGTCCTTGTCAAGAAAAGTTACGTAACCAGATATAGAGATGAAAATGACAGAAGGAAAGTTTATTTAAAATTGACAGATGCTTCCCACGGAGTTTTGAAGATACACGATGAGTTTCACGATGAGATGATCGAGTCTCTATTCAAGGACTTAGAACTTGAAAAAGATGAAGTATTAATGAAGTCATTGGAAAATATTAGCCAATATTTTAAACAAAGATATTAAAAAAGCATCCTATCGATGCTTTTTTTATATTTTTATTATTTTGTGCTTTTATTTATCACTCATATAATGTATAATTATTTTGGCATAAGATGATGGTTGTGTGGAGGGGCACATGTTTAGAAATATGACAGCGCAAAAATTAAAGAACAAATTCAACATTTGCTCTTTTTTTATTGCCCAAATTACATCTCTAGATTCATCTTATGCTTTGCATAATTTAACAACCGAGTTGATTTCATGACACATGGAACTCCCAAACTCGCAAACAATATATAAGGAGAAACACAAAGATGAGAGTAATAGCTGACGAGCAAAATCCATGTAAGATTCTATATGGTACTATAGCAGTTGGTGACATCATGAACTATGATGTGGAAAAAGAGACATTCAAGATTAAAAACACTGAACTACGAGCTGTGTTTGATGAAATTAATCAGCACACAATTGATGAGTACCAAAACTTTTGGTCCATTAAATCTCAAGAAAGAGATGACCTTAGGTTATTAGATGAAATTTTAGAGTTCATTTACTTTACCTTTGATACAGAGGAAATTCATCTACAGTTTGTGAGATATGTTCATGAACACAAGTATGACTTGCCGATGTCATTTGATGTTGCAATGACAGAATATCTCAATAGCTCGAAGTACATAATACCAATTGAGTTATTATGTGTGAAGCAAGAAATTAATACACTTATGGGTGAATTGAAATCTAGGCTCATTGCCAGATATCATGTTGCCATGTTTGATCGCTTTCTTAAAGGCATTGATTTTCAATTCATTCTTGCTGTAAATGATTTTAGAAAAAACTACTTCTATAAGCTACCTCAAAATATACAAGGAATTATATGTAAACGTGCAAAAAATGAGGATCTCGCATTTTATTTTGCTCGCGAATTTGAACTTGCCTTAGTCGTACATGATACAGATTACACCGATCATACAAAAGTTATTATTGATGGAATAGATAAGCAAGTTATTGTCAATCCATCACTTGATGAAGAAAAAGAATATTCAAAAAAACTTAATAAATATACATATTCAATAGGTGAAAAATCTAAGCATTCATCATCAAAAATTAATTTATATGCACCTATGGTAGATATAAGAACTGCAGAAAAAATAGCATTTGGAAAATGGTACACTGGAGTAGCACCATTCAAACCTGAATTTTTATATTCAGCCAAAGGTACCATATTATCATATGAGGAGCAATACGAACTCTATTATAAGTTATTTAGTATCATGAAAGACAAGGAAATCATCATTAGAATTCCGGATTTTCGTCCCGAAAGACCCGTTGAAGCTTTAGGTCAAGTATTCACCGATACATCAACATTTGAAAAATACATTACGATATTTCAGAGCCATTTATCTGCAGTGGCTAACGCTGCAGCAATATTAAATAAGGAAGTAAAAATTGTAGTTCCTATGATTAGAGTCAGCTCAGAAATTCCATTTTGGAAAGAGCATGTAACTGCTGTTTTTGAGTCATGCCACATCAAGAATATTCAGGTTGGAATCATGTTTGAGACTGGGTCAATCTATGATTTCTATGAGGAATATAGAAGTATGGATTTTGTGATTATAGGACTTAATGATCTGATTGAAGAAATATCAGACGACTATGATAGACACAGTCACCTTTCAAAGGAAGAATTTCTTGAAGTTTTTTGGCCAGATCTTAGAGACATTCATCAATACTTTAGAACCTATTACTTACAAAAGAAGCACATCATAGCAGGAAATATTGTTACTAATCCTGACATTTTCCGTAAACTATTAAAATCTGGATTTAGAGATTTTTCAATAAGACAAAGTGAAATCAAGCTTATTGAACATGTCTTGGATGAATATATCTCAACAAGAGGAAACTTCAAAGGTGTAGCTGCTGAAAGAGAATCCGACAAAGAAAGAATTAGAATTCAAAAGATATTAAAAGAAAAAAGAGCACGAGAAGAAAAGAAGAGATTAGAATTAGAAAAAGAACTTAAAAAGAAACAAAAGGAACAGCATATTCGAGATTTGCATAAAGAAAAACGTGAACAAGTTATTAAACTACTCTTAGCTGGCAGAGGAATAGAAGAAAAAGAAGAGAAAAAACAGAAAAAGAAGAAAAAGAAAGGGAAAAAGCGCTAAAAAGGTTGCTTTCCCCCTTTTTTTCATATATAATAATACACGCTCGTGTGTAAATGCGAGTAAGGCTGTGAAATGGAAGGTTGTTGACACACGGATAGCCGTTGTCTACGTGTTAAGTTTTTCCGTGGAGCAAGTCTATACAAGATTATAGGCGAAAGGAGCTATTAAAATGGCAAAAGATGTAATTAAGATTCGTTTGAAGGCATACGATCACAGATTACTTGATCAAGCTGCAAAGAAGATTGTTGATAGTGCACTTAGAACTGGAGCTACAGTTCAAGGTCCAATTCCTCTTCCAACTGAAAAGGAAATATTTACAGTCTTACGTTCACCACACGTCAATAAAGATTCACGTGAACAATTTGAACGTAGAACGCACAAAAGATTAATTCAAATCATCGATCCAAACCCAAAAACAATTAGTGCATTAATGGATATCGATCTACCATCAGGTATTGATATCGTATTGAAAAAGTAACCAAATTAAGAAAGAGGTATAATTATGGCCAAAGGAATCTTAGGTAGAAAACTTGGAATGACACAAATTTTCGACGAAAATGGTGTATTAGTTCCAGTTACCGTTATAGATGTGGCTGACAATGTAGTTCTACAACAAAAGACTATTGAAACAGATGGTTATGTAGCAACTCAAATCGGCTTTGAGACTAAACGGGAAAAATTAAGTAACAAGCCTGAACAAGGGCACGTGAAAAAAGCTAACACAGCACCTAAGCGCTTCATTAGAGAAATCCGCTTTAAAGAAGAGCTTAAAAATGAATTAGTGGATATTGCGGTCGGAGACCTTGTTAAAAATGAATTATTTCAAGTCGGTGAAGAAATCGACGTCACAGGCACTTCAAAGGGTAAAGGCTTTGCCGGATCCATTAAGAGACACAATCAAAGTCGCGGACCAATGACTCACGGTTCGAGATATCACCGCAGTCCCGGTTCAATGGGACCAATCAAAGGTAAGCTCAAAGGTAAGAATTTACCAGGGCAAATGGGCGCTGAACAAGTAACCATCCAAAACCTTAAAATTGCTGGTGTAGATGTGGAAAACCAACTACTATTGATCAGTGGAAGCGTTCCAGGACCTCAAAAAGGACTTGTAATTGTTAGATCCGCTGTTAAGAGTGGTAAATAAGGAGGGTTAATTATGCCAAATGTAAACTTATTAAATCAAGCAGGTAGTAAAGTTGCTGATCTAACCCTATCAGATTATGTCTTTGGAATTGAACCACACCAACAAGCTTTATATGATGTAGTCAATGCACAAAGAGCAGCAATGAGACATGGTACTCACGATGTAAAAAATCGTGGTGAAGTATCAGGTGGTGGTAAAAAACCATGGCGTCAAAAAGGAACAGGCCGCGCTCGTCAAGGGTCAACACGTTCTCCACAATGGCGTAAAGGTGGTGTGGTCTTTGGACCAACACCAAGAAGCTATGCAATCAAGATGAATCAAAAAGTTCGTCAACTTGCATTAAGATCTGCACTATCGTACCACACAGCAAACGGTCAATTAATAGTTGTTGATGCATTAAATTTAGATGCTCCAAAAACAAAACTATTCCAAGATGTTATTACTTCATTAAAGATTGAAGGAAAAACTCTCGTTGTAGCAAAAGATTTTGGTGATAACGTGATTCTAGCAGCAAGAAACATTCCAACAGTTGCTTTTTCACAAGTAAGCCATATCAGCGTTTATGACATTCTAAATTGCAGAAACCTTTTACTGACAAAAGATGCTGTTGAAACTTTAGAGGAGGTATTGGGCAATGACTAAATATTACGACATTATTAAAGCTCCAATCATCACAGAACAATCAACAAAACTTATTGAAAGTCAAAACAGATATACCTTTAAGGTTGATAGAAAATCAAACAAGGTAGAAATCAAGAAGGCAATCGAAGCGATTTTCAATGTAAAGGTTTTATCAGTAAACACAGTCAATGTATTGCCTAAGTTCAAAAGAATGGGCAAATATGAAGGATTTAAACCTGCTTATAAAAAAGCAGTTGTCAAGCTAGCTGAAGGTCAAAAGATTGACGCCTTCACAGTATAAGTGAAATATTAGAGGAGGTTTAACCAAAATGGCGGTTAAAGTATACAAAGCGACATCAAATGGTCGCCGTAACATGAGTGTATTAACATTCGAAGAAATTACAACATCTACTCCTGAAAAATCACTACTTGAGCCATTTTCTAAGCACGGTGGAAGAAACAACCAAGGTAAGATTACCGTACGTCACATTGGTGGCGGTGCAAAAAGAAAATATCGCGTAATTGATTTTAAACGTAACAAAGACAATATTATTGGTAAGGTTGCAACGATCGAATATGATCCAAATCGTACTGCAAATATTGCATTGATTCAATATGTAGATGGTGAAAAGAGATACATACTTGCTCCAAAAGGATTAGTCGTTGGTGACGAAATCATTTCTGGTAACCAAGTAGATATCAAAACGGGTAATGCGTTACCTATCATGAACATTCCAGTAGGTACGATTATTCATAATATCGAACTTTCACCTGGTAGAGGCGGACAAGTAGCAAGAAGCGCAGGCTCTTCTGCACAAATACTTGGACGCGAAGATAAATATGTATTAGTTCGCTTGCAATCAAGCGAAGTTCGCAAGATCTTAGGTACATGCCGCGCTACAATAGGTATTGTTGGTAATGAATCATATGAACTTGTAAATATCGGTAAAGCAGGAAGAAAAAGACATATGGGCGTTCGCCCAACCGTACGTGGTTCAGCAATGAATCCAAATGACCACCCACATGGTGGTGGTGAAGGTAGAACACCAATCGGTAGAAAATCACCAATGACCCCTTGGGGTAAGAAGGGCCGTGGAGTTAAGACTCGCGATCACAAGAAAGCGTCAAACGACTTGATTATTCGTCGTCGCACGAAGTAGGAGGAAAATTATGGCACGTTCAGTTAAAAAAGGACCATTTTGCGATGATCACTTACTAATTAAGGTTCAAAAGCAAAATGCAGCAAACGAAAATAAAGTGATCCAAACTTGGTCACGTCGTTCAACGGTTTTCCCTGATTTCGTTGGACACACAGTTGCCGTTTATAACGGTAAATCACATGTCCCTGTATACATTACAGAAGATATGGTTGGACACAAATTTGGCGAATTTGCACCAACGCGTACATATCATGGACATGGTAAAGATGATAAGAAAGCTAAGAAGAAGTAATTGGAGGAGATATGATGGAAACTAAAGCTATTGCTAAAACCGTTCGCATTGCTCCAAGAAAGGTAAGATTGGTCATTGACCTAATCCGCGGTAAGGACATTAAGGAAGCGCAAGCAATTCTAATGTTTACTCCTCGTGGAGCCTCACCAGTTATTTTGAAGGTATTGAACAGCGCTGTCGCTAACGCTGAACATAACAACAATGCAAATGTAGAAAACCTATTTGTTAAAGAGGTTTATGTAAATGAGGGTGTACGCTTAAAGAGACTTTTGCCAAGAGCAAAAGGTCAAGGTGATATTATCCAGAAGAGAACTAGCCACATTACTGTCGTCGTGGCAGATAAAGAGTAGAGGTGAAGAGACATGGGTCAAAAAGTTAATCCAATTGGTATGCGTCTTGGCATCATTCGTACTTGGGACTCAAAATGGTTTGCTGAAAAAACAGCAGTGCCTGCCCTCGTTAAGGAAGATGAACAAATTCGTAGTTACCTTAATGATTTTTATAAAAAAGCCGCTGTTTCTCACATCGAAATCGAACGCTTGAAGGGCAAAGGCGGTAAAGACCGTGTGAAAATCACATTACATACTGCTAAACCTGGTATAGTTATCGGCCGTGATGCTGAAACAAAGAAAAAAACAGTCGCTAGTTTAGAAAAACTAACAAAAAAAGAAATCGTATTTAATGTCGTTGAAGTAAAACGTCCTGAACGCGTGGCAACACTTGTTGCTCAAAGCATTGCAGAACAACTTGAAAACCGCGCATCATTTAGACGTGTACAAAAAATTGCTATGCAACGTGCCCTAAAGGCAGGAGCAAAAGGTTGTAAAACTTTAGTTTCTGGACGTTTAGGTGGAGCAGAAATCGCTCGTAGCGAAGGATATTCAGATGGACAAGTTCCTCTACATACACTTCGTGCTGATATCGATTATGCAACTGCTGAAGCAAATACAACCTATGGTATTCTTGGTATCAAAGTTTGGATTTATAATGGAGAAGTTCTTCCAGGACAAACACGCGAAGAAAACCTTAGAAAGCAAGATGAGAGAGCGCCACGTCAAGATAGAAAACCACGTCGCAACAATCCTCGTGACAACAAGGGAGGCAACTAATTATGTTAATGCCTAAAAGAACAAAATTTCGTCGTCCTCATCGCGTAAGCTATGAAGGTAAGGTCAAAGGTAGAAATGAAATTCTAAATGGAGACTTTGCTTTAATCGCTTCTGAAGGTGCATGGATTACAAACCGTCAAATCGAAGCAGCGCGTATCGCGATGACTAGACATATGAAGAGATTAGGGAAAGTATGGATTAATATCTTCCCACACTTAGCTAAGACTAAGAAACCACTCGAAGTGCGCATGGGTTCCGGTAAAGGGGCTCCTGATCATTGGGTAGCGGTTGTAAAAGAAGGTAAAGTAATGTTTGAAGTCAATGGTGTTTCCGAAGAAGTAGCAAAGGAAGCATTACGTTTAGCATCTCACAAATTACCTATTAAAACCAAGATTGTTAGAAGAGGTGAGCAAGCGTGAAAGCAAACGATATTAGAAAGATCAATACACCTGATCTTGAAAAAAGAATTGTCGAGTTAAAAGCTGAGTTATTCAACCTGCGCTTTCAACTTGCAGTAGGACAACTTGAAAATACAGCTCGTATTAGTCAAGTTACAAGAACGATTGCACAAATGAAGACAATCATCAGTGAACGTACTGAATAAGGAGGATACCATGGAACGTAATAGTAGAAAAGTATATACGGGAATTGTAGTATCTGACAAAATGGATAAAACGATTACCGTGGTTGTAGACACATACAAGAAATCTCCTTTATATGGCAAAAGTATAAAGGTATCAAAGAAATTTCATGTGCATGATGAAGAAGGTTTAGCAAGCATCGGCGATAAGGTGACCATTATGGAAACTCGTCCAATGTCAAAAACTAAAAGATTTCGTCTTTTAGAAATTGTTGCTAAAGCCGATCTAGTATAGGGAGGAAATAAATCATGATTCAACAAGAAAGTAGATTAGTGGTTGCTGACAACAGCGGTGCTAAAGAAGTCCTTGTGATTAAGGTTTTAGGGGGAACCCGTCGTCGTTATGCTAATATCGGTGATATCGTGGTAGTAACTGTTAAAAAAGCAACACCAGCCGGTATGGTGAAAAAAGGTGAAGTTCTAAAAGCAGTTATCGTCCGCACGGTTTCAGGCCTTCGTCGCGTTGACGGAACATACATCAAATTTGATGAAAATGCAGCAGTAATAATTAAAGATGATTTAAACCCACGTGGTACCCGTATTTTCGGACCAGTGGCCAGAGAGTTAAGAGATAAGAACTTTATGAAGATCGTATCCCTAGCTCCTGAAGTACTATAAGGAGGTCTCGTCTATGTACATTAAAGCTGGAGACACAGTTGCAGTTATTGCTGGACGCGATCAATTCGTAACTGATAAAAAAGGAAAAACCACTCGTAAGACAGGCCGCGTCATAAAGGTTTATCCTAGAACAGATCGTGTATTGGTTGAAGGTGTTAACTTAGTTAAGAAGCACCAACGTCCAACACAAGCAAACGATAAGGGCGGTATTATTGAAAAAGAAGCACCTATTCATGTATCAAATATAGCTATTGTAGATCCAAAAACAGGAAAACCAACTCGCGTTGGTTATCATGAAGTCAATGGCAAAAAGGTACGCTATGCTAAAAAATCAGGCGAAAGCCTTGATAAATAAGGAGTTAGACAATGAGTGAAATTAAACTAAAATACGATAATGTTGTCAAACCCGAACTAATTAAGGCATTCAATTATTCATCAGTTATGCAGGTGCCAAAAATTGAGAAAATTGTTGTGAATATGGGTGTTGGTGATGCTGTCTTCAATCCAAAAGTCTTAGATGACGCTGTTGAAGAATTAAGAGCTATCACTGGACAAAAACCATTAGTGACAAAAGCTAAAAATTCAATTTCTAATTTTAAACTTAGAGAAGGTATGCCAATCGGCGCGAAAGTAACACTTCGCGGAGAAAGAATGTACTATTTCTTAGATAAATTGATTTCTATTGCTTTACCACGTGTTCGCGACTTTAGAGGTATTTCTTCAAATGCTTTTGATGGTCGTGGTAACTACACGGTAGGTATTAGAGAACAAATCATTTTCCCTGAAATTAGCTTGGATAAAGTTAAAAAGGTTCGCGGAATGGACATTGTAATTGTAACAACGGCAAAAACTGACCAAGAAGGACGCGCATTATTAAGTCTACTTGGCATGCCGTTTAAGAAGTAGGAGGCGTATTATGGCTAAAAAATCAAAGATCGTAAAAGAAATGAAGCGTCGTGAAATTGTTGAACGCTATCGTGATATCGTTGCTGAGCTAAAAGCAAAAGGCGACTATCATGCACTGCAAAAACTTCCACGAAATGCATCAGCAACACGTCTTAGAAATCGCGACGCAATTGATGGTCGCCCACGCGCCTATATGCGCAAGTTTGGCTTGTCACGTCTTAACTTTCGTGAATTGGCACACAAGGGACAAATCCCTGGTGTAACCAAAGCAAGCTGGTAATTAGGAGGAAGAACACATGGTTATGACTGATCCAATCGCGGATATGCTAACGCGTATTCGTAACGCAAATAAGATGCGTCATGTAAAAGTAGAAATGCCAGCTTCCCGTCTAAAGTCTGATATCTTATCAGTTCTAAAGAAGGAAGGGTTCATTGTTGATTTTACAACTGTAAAAGACAGTGCACAAGGCAAAATAGTAGTGACCTTAAAATACACGGCAACTAAAGAACGTGTAATTAAAGGCTTAAAGCGGATATCGAAACCAGGACTTCGTGTTTATGCTCAAGTAGAAGATTTACCTAAAGTATTGAATGGTTTAGGCGTAGCCTTAATCTCAACATCAAAAGGTATCTTAACTGATCGTGAAGCGCGTTTAGCTCAAGTTGGCGGCGAAGTGCTCGCCTACGTATGGTAATAAGGAGGAAATTATGTCACGTATAGGAAATAAAGTGATTCAAGTTCCTGCTGGTGTTACCGTAACGGTAAGCCCAGAAAACTATGCTGTAGTTAAGGGCCCAAAAGCACAACTTGAATTCCAATTCAATCAAAATCTAGGCATCAAAGTGGAAGGGTCTACAATTACTGTAACTCGTCCAAATGATGAAATATTTTCAAGAAAGATCCACGGAACAACACGTGCTCTATTAGCTAATATGGTTACTGGTGTTTCTGTAGGATTTAAAAAGCAATTAGAAATTCGTGGTGTTGGTTATAGAGCAGCGCTCCAAGACAACGTCGTGAATTTAAGTTTGGGGTATTCACACCCAATTGATCTAGAAATTCCAGCGGGAATTACTGTCACCATTCCAAAAAACACTGATGTTATCATCGAAGGTGCCGACAAACAAGCAGTCGGCGAATTTGCTGCTAAAATTAGAAGTTTTAGAAAACCTGAACCATATCTTGGAAAAGGTATTCGCTATGTTGATGAGTATGTTCCACGTAAAGCTGGAAAGACTGCTAAGTAAGGGAGGACATCACTATGATTAAGAAAATATCTAAGAATGTCACAAGACAAAAACGTCATCTTCGCATGCGTAAAATTGTTGATGGAACTGCAGCTCGTCCAAGACTCAATGTTTATCGTTCCAATCAAGCACTTTATTGTCAAGTCGTTGATGATGTGAAACAAACCACACTTATCAGTGCACGTAGCCAAGAAACAGGTCTTAAGGGATGCAATATTGCATCTGCTAAGGCATTAGGAAAATTAATTGCCGAAAAAGCACTTGCTCAGGGCGTTACTTCAGTTGTTTTTGATCGCGGAGGATATTTATATCACGGACGCATCAAGGCACTTGCTGAAGCAGCTCGCGAAGCAGGTCTACAATTTTAAGGAGGAAAACGAACATGGCTAGAGAAAGATTCAATCAAGAAGAACAACAAGATAATCAATTCGAAGAACGTGTTGTATCCATTAACCGCGTAACAAAAGTCGTTAAGGGTGGTCGTCGTTTCCGTTTTGCTGCCTTAGTTGTCATCGGCAACAAGCAAGGTGAAGTCGGTTTCGGTACTGGTAAAGCAGCAGAAGTTCCTGATGCAATCAAGAAAGCTGTTGAAGATGCCAAAGTTAATATGATCAAAGTTCCTATTGTAGGAGCAACTATTCCCCATGCAATCACTGGAAATTATGGAGCAGGTAAAGTATTTATGAAACCAGCTTCTGAAGGTACTGGAATCATCGCAGGTGGAGCTGTTCGTGCTGTTTTCGAATTAGCTGGTATCAATGATATTCTATCAAAATCCATTGGTTCAAGCACACCAATCAACATGGTTCGTGCAACGTTTGCAGCACTTAAGGAATTAAGAACTGCTGAACAAGTTGCTGCACTTCGCGGTGTAGATGTGGCGGAGTTAGCATAATGAAAATAGAAATTAAATTAATAAGAAGTTTGATTGGCCGCAAGCCAAATCAAATCAAAACAGCACATGCATTAGGATTAAAAAAGATGAATCAAGTAGTTGTAAAAGAGGTTAATGAAGCCGTTCTTGGTATGGTTAACACAATTGGACACTTGGTATCTGTACAAGAAGTTGAGTAGGAGGAATAACCAATGTTAAACGAATTAAGACCTGTAGAAGGTGCACGTAAAAACCGTAAACGTTTGGGTAGAGGCCCCGGTAGTGGAACAGGAAAAACCGCAGGTAAAGGTGACAAAGGTCAGCTTGCTCGTTCAGGCGGCGGTCCACGCTTAGGTTTTGAAGGGGGTCAACTTCCTTTCTTCCAAAGTATTCCTAAAAGAGGATTCAAAAATGTGAATCGCAAAGAATATGCAGTTGTCAATTTAGCTGATTTGAATTTATTTAATGAAGGCGAAATTGTATCACCTGAAACCCTTCTTGCGAGAAACATTCTTAAGAAACTTAAATCAGGCGTTAAAGTACTGGCAAATGGTACATTAGAGAAAAAACTAACTGTCAAAGCGAACGTTTTCTCAAAAGCTGCTGAAGCAGCAATCGTTAAAGCCGGCGGAACAGTAGAGGTGATTTAAAGTGTGGTTGCGTATAAAACGGGTTCTAAGTAACAAAACTGTAATGCTAAGATTAGCGATTACATTGCTCATTCTGTTAGTTGTTAGAATTGCTAGTCATATCACCGTTCCACTCTTTAATACCGACGCAATCGTCGCATTCATGCAATCAAGTGGTAGTTTTGTTGCCATTCTTAATAACTTTAGTGGTCAGTCACTTCAACGTTTCTCGATCATGTCATTAGGGATTACACCTTACATTACTGCATCTATTGCTGTACAGTTATTGCAAATGGTCATTCCTACACTTAAAGAGTGGAGTGAACAAGGTGAAACTGGTAAATTTAAGACAAATCAGTTAACACGTTATCTAGCAGTTGCATTAGCCTTTATCCAAGGGTTAGCGTTAATTATAGGTATCAGTGTCAATGGTAGCGTCTTGATTCCTAGCCTTGAAGCTGCAGTAGTTGAACAATATCGTTATTTCTTCTATATTTATATGGCACTAGTTATTACTGGTGGTTCCGCACTTGCAATTTGGTTAGCTGATATCATCACTAAAAAAGGTGTTGGTAATGGTACATCATTATTAATTGTTGCTGGGATTATGACCAGTTTGCCTACGATGATGACAACTTTGTGGTCAAAATATATCACAAATGGTAACGGTGGATGGGATATCGTCTACTACATCATCATTCTATTGTTGTATTTTGGAATTCTATTAGGCGTTGTTTATATGCAAATATCAACACGTAAGATTCCAATTCAATATGCGAATCGCCAAGGTAAATCTGATTCCAATATTCCTATGAAGTTAAATAGTGGTGGCGTTATTCCAGTCATCTTTGCACAAACAATTTTGAGTATTCCACTATCTATCGTTGGATTTGCAGCAAGTTCAAATACATCAACTGGTTTAGCTGGTTGGTTGAACAGCATATTTAGTTATCGCGAGCCTATTGGATTTATCCTATACGTCTTGCTGATTGTTATCTTCTCATTCTTCTATTCATTCTTAACAATTAATCCAGAAAAGATATCAAATAACTTATCAAAATCCAATGCTTATGTCCCAGGTATTAGACCTGGACAAGACACACAGGATTATATTGCGAAGTTATTATTCAAGATTACAGTCATTGGTACAGTATATCTTGTAGTACTAGCAGTTATTCCTATTTTCACATCAATTATTTTTGGGTTCACCGGAACTGAAGCACAAGCGATCACTCTTGGTGGTACCAGTTTGCTGATTATTGTTGGGGTTGCAATTGAAACGACACAACAGGTTGAAACAGACGCAAGTCAAACAGAATACAGCGGCATATTTAAGTAATTGGAGGATGATGAAATGCGTATAATTATCATGGGCCCCCCTGGTGTAGGTAAGGGAACAGAAGCAGAATTATTAGTAAAGCATTATCAGATTCCACATATATCAACAGGAAATATCTTTAGAGAATTATATAAGGATAGAACCACGGTTGGTAAAATAGCAAAAGAATATATTAGCCGTGGCGAACTTGTACCCGATGACATAACAAATGAAATCGTTCGTCACAGACTCAATCATCAAGATGTAAAAAAAGGATTTCTATTTGATGGATATCCTCGCAACATAGAGCAAGCAAAAGCACTTGATGAAATGTTGGCAAAACAAGGGACAAAATTAGATGCAGTAATTAACATGACTGCACCTGAAGAACTGATTATAGAGCGAATCAGTGGTCGTAGAGTATGCGAAACATGCGGAGCTGTCTATCACATTCACAACAAGAAACCCAAGCAAGAAGGCATTTGTGATCATGATGGTACACAATTGATTCAAAGAAATGATGACCTTGAAGCAACCGTTCGTAGACGCCTTCGCATCTACAAAAATCAGACAGCCCCAGTGATTGGTTATTATGAAAAAGCAGGAGCAATCATTCATATTAATGGCACACAATCCATTAAAGAAGTAGATGCTCAAGTTATGAAGGCATTAGGTGAGACAAATTGATTCAAATTAAATCAAAACGTGAAATTGAGCTGATGCGTGAAGCAGGACGCATCTTAGAATTAACTAGACAAATGCTCGAAGAGCATATCAAGCCTGGTATTTCAACGCATCAACTCGATCAACTCGCTGAAAACTTTATTTCTAATCTTGGAGCTACTCCCTCATTTAAGGGTTATCATGGCTTTCCAGGATCCATCTGTGCTTCAATCAATGAAGTTGTTGTTCATGGTATTCCTTCTAAAAAGGAAATTCTTAAAGAAGGAGACATTATTACATTAGATTTTGGTGTCAATTATAAAGGGTATCATGCAGATTCAGCAACAACTTATCCAGTTGGTGAAATCAAGCCTGAAATCCAGCAACTGCTGGATGTGACTAAAAAGTCACTTTATATCGGACTTGAACAAGCTAAACCGGGAAATCGTGTATCTGATATCTCACATGCAATCGAGTCATTTGTCAAACCATACGGATATGGTATTGTTGAAGAATTTACTGGTCACGGTATCGGTAGAGATCTTCATGAAGAACCATTCGTACCCAATTTTGGCAAGCCCAATCAAGGACCAATTCTTAAACCTGGTATGACATTTTGTGTGGAGCCCATGATTAATTTAGGGACAAAACGCGTCAAGGTACTAACGGATAATTGGACAACCATTACAGTCGATCGCAAACCAAGTGCACATTTTGAGCAAATGATTGTGATTACGGAAACTGGATATGAAATTTTAACAAAATAAAGAAGGAGTGAATCTATGGCAAGAGAAGATTTAATCGAAGTAGAAGCAAAAGTAATCGAAGTATTACCAAACACCAAGTTCAAAGTTGAGCTTATTCAAAACGGCCATATGGTATTGGCTCATGTTTCTGGTAAAATCCGTATGAATAACATACGCATTTTACCTGGTGATAAAGTAACAGTAGAATTGTCACCATACGATCTAACACGCGGCAGAATCACATATCGCCGTAAATAAGGAGGAACGCACATGAAGGTCAGAGCGTCAGTTAAAAAAAGAAGTGAAGATGACATCATTGTAAAGAGAAAAGGTAAGATTTACGTCATTAACAAAAAAAATAAAAGACATAATCAAAGACAAGGTTAAATAGGAGGAACTATGGCAAGAATAGCAGGCGTTGACATCCCACGCGACAAACGCGTCGTGGTTTCGTTGACTTATGTATATGGCATTGGATTACCAACTGCCAAACAAATTTTAAAGGATGCAAATGTGAGTGAAGAAACTCGCGTTAAGGCATTAACTGAAGATGAATTGAACCGTATTCGTACTGAAATTTTAAAGTACACAACTGAAGGCGATTTACGTCGCGAAGTTACCATTAACATCAAACGTTTAATGGAAATAGGTTCATATCGTGGAATCCGTCATCGTAAAGGATTACCTGTTCGTGGTCAAAACACAAGAAACAATGCCCGTACAAGAAAAGGTAAACCCAAAGCGATCACCGGCAAGAAGAAGTAAGGGAGGAATAAATCATGGCTCGTAAAAAAACAACAAAGCGTAAAGCTAGAAAAAATATTCCCCTTGGTGTTGCACACATTCATACAACTTTTAATAACACAATCGTTACCATTACCGATGTTGATGGCAATGCAATCGCTTGGAGCAGCTCAGGCGCTCTAGGTATCAAGGGTAGCAGAAAATCAACACCATATGCAGCACAGATGTCAGCTGAAGCAGTTGCTAAAACAGCAATCGACAACGGCATGATCAAGGTTGAAGTAGCAGTTAAAGGACCTGGTCCAGGTCGCGAAGCAGCAATTCGTTCGCTACAAGCAGCAGGATTAGAAATTACTGCAATTAGAGACGTAACACCAGTGCCACATAATGGATGTAGACCACCAAAACGTCCACGTGGATAATCTAAAGGAGGGGTAACTTGTGAAAGACTTAAAGTTTGAAAAACCAACAGCAGTTGAAGAACTGTCAATAGATGGTAACAAAGGTCGTTTTGTCATCAGACCTTTGGAACGTGGCTATGGCATTACTTTAGGTAATGCATTAAGAAGAGTATTATTGTCATCATTGCCAGGAGCAGCTATTGTAAATATCAAAATTGATGGCATTGAACATGAATTCTCTACCATGGAAGGTCTATATGAAGACGTCATGGGAATCGTTCTCAATTTGAAAAAGGTCATCTTCGCAGTTGATTCCACAGAATCCGACTTTGAACAAAAGCTAGAACTTTACGCTGTTGGTGCAGGTAAAGTAACAGCTGCTGATTTTAATCATGTTGATGGCGTTGAAATCATCAACCCAGAACAAGTGATTGCTAACCTATCCGATGCTGGTAGACTTTCTATGGAAGTTACTATCCGCCGTGGTGTTGGTTATGTCAATGCTGAGAAGAATAAAGTATACAGTAGAAATGAAAAGAGTGTTATTCCAATTGATTCAATCTATACACCAGTGAGTCGTGTATCTTATCATGTTGAAAAAACAAGAGGAGATGCTGATGAATTAACGTTGGATATTGAAACAAATGGTGCCATTCAAGCTAAAGAAGCACTTGCATTAGCTTCTAAAATGCTCATTGACTATTTGGATGTTATCGTTCAAATCAGTGAACAAGCAGTTTCAACTGACTTTATCTTCGAACAAGAAGAAGAACCAACCAATAAGAAATTAGAAATGAAAATTGAACAACTTGATCTTTCAGTACGTCTGTTTAACAGTTTAAAACGTTCAGGAATTTATACAGTTGCTCAAATCATTCGTTTAACAGAAGAAGATGTCATGAGATTTAGATCTCTAGGTAGAAAATCCTTTAAGGAATTAAAGGAAAAGCTTTCTGAACATGGTTTAGAATTTGAAAACACCTCTACTAAAGATTCAAAATTTCATTTAGACGATGAAGAGAAGGAGTAAATCATGGCTTATAGTAGATTAAGACGCAATAGCGATCAAAGAAAAGCTTTACTTCGTGATCTTGTAACAGATATTATCATTAATGAACGTATCGTTACCACAGAAGCAAAAGCTAAAGAGTTAAAGAAATTGGCTGATAAAATGGTCACTTTAGCAAAAGATGGTTCCTTGGCTGCAAGAAGACAAGCTGCTGAAACTGTACGTTTTGAAGATGTTAAAGAAGGACAAAATGCACTTCAAAAGTTATTTACTGAACTTGGCCCCCGTTATAAAGAAAGAAATGGCGGATATACAAGAATCATTAAAACAGTACCAAGACGTGGCGATGCTGCGCCTATGGCAATCATTGAATTCGTTTAATTAAAAAGAACTTAAGGGTATATGACACAGTCTATACCTTTTTTGTTTTGTAAATTATATTTATCAAGCATAACATAGAGTGCTTATAAAAAATTTAACTATTCAAATAACTCTTGTTATTTATAACAAAACATATTAAAATAGATATGCACGCTGATTTTAGAAAAGAGGATTTTATGAAAAAATTATTTGGTATATTTGCGATCTTGTTGTTTTCAATCACCTTAGTTGCATGTGATGATAATACAACACCGACACACACTGCTAGAGAAGTCATCGAAGCACTTGAGATAACCTATGTTTCTGGTGATTCAGCTGAACATGTCACACAAAACATTATATTACCTTCATTATCGGAGCTTGAGAGCTCTGCACGTATATCATGGGAAAGCGGTAATCCTGCTGTTTTGAGTCATACTGGTGTCGTTACTAGACAAGCAGAAGACACTACAGTTACCTTAATTGTTTCTGTTTCCTTGGGATCAAGCAGTACACAACGCTTTATCGATATCGTCATCATTGGAACAACTGTTTATCATACAGTCACATTTAATGTCAATGGTGTACTAACAACCTCTAGAGTTGAAGATGGTGAACTTGTCAATCAACCATTTGATCCTAGTTTTGTAGAATATCGGTTTAACGGATGGTTTAGTGAATCAACTTATGAAAATGTTTTTAATTTTGATACACCAATCACTCAAGATGTTACGGTTTATGCTTATTTAGAAGCAATCACAGTAGCAAATTATACGGTCAAAATCTACCTAGAGAATTTAGATGATAATTCATATGAATTATTTTATTCTGAGACTTTAGTTACTGAAATAGGATCCACAGTTGAAATGGAGAGCACAAGAACAGGATTCATCCTAAATGAAGAACCAAGTGTGACTTCAGGTATCGTTTCAGCTGAAACTGAACTGTCACTAAAAGCTTATTTTGACAGAGCAGAATATACGATTAATTTTTATGATGGTGGAAATCTACTTTCATCAGAAACACTTAAATATGAGAAATTAACTGCAGCTATAGATGATCCAACAAAAGATGAATATGCATTTTTAGGATGGTCCACATCACCTGTTAGCGAAACCTATTACACATTTGGTGAACCTATTACTGGAAATATCACGCTATATGCACAATGGGAAGTATCAAGTATCTATGTTTATGAAGGATACTATGAAGGTGCAGATGGACTGACAGGAACTACGCTTGAGTTATTCTTAAGAACCATAGTAACAGAAGGATTCGTAGGTGTTACATATGGTGATGCAAGATATATGTTAGATGATACAGATCAAGATCCGAATAATTCCAATAATGTCATACTTATTTACCTAGGAACTTCGGTTTCTGGCGTTTGGGATGGTGGTATTACTTGGAATAGAGAGCATGTTTGGCCACAATCCTTATTGGGTGCATCTGCAGATAACAATGTAGTCAATGTTGCCTCCGATTTACACAATTTGAAGCCAGCAAATCCAGGTGTAAATTCATCTAGAGGTAATAAATATTTCGATAACACGACAACAACTGTTTCATATGCCCCTAGAGATGAAGTAAAAGGTGATATTGCACGTATATTGTTTTATATGACTATCATGTATAGTTACTTAGATCTTGTAAACCTAACGTCTACTCATTTGGAACCAAGCGTATTTGAAATGGGTATGCTGAATACATTATTACAATGGCATCTTCAGGACCCTGTGGATAATTTTGAAATAAACAGAAACAATAAGATTGACGAGTTTCAACACAATAGAAACCCATTTATTGATCATCCCGAATTTGTTGAAAAACTTTGGGGACCCATCACATTATCAGATGAAAGTTCCATTTTCTTAAGCGTTGAAACTGATACATATTTATTGATGACAAAGTATGTATTTGATGTACAACAAACCAAAAGAGATTATATTTGTTAAGTATTAAAGGCCCTTGGGCCTTTTTTATTTGCATGAGTAATATCAATAAATTAAGATTTTATGCATGAAATGGTGGTAAAATATATTTAGAATATTACAATCATTTAAATAAAAGGAGAATATTATGCTAGATATTAAAGATGTATCGAAAAGTTATGATGGCATTAAACAGGCATGCGATCATGTCAGTTTGAAAATTGAAGAAGGTGATTTATTTGGCTTTGTTGGGCATAATGGTGCCGGGAAGACAACGTTACTTAAATCAATAGCAGGTATTATCAGTTTTGAGTCAGGTGATATTTTAGTTGATGGATTTTCAATCAAAAAGAATCCACTTGAAGTTAAGAAACTCATCGCCTATATCCCCGATAATCCCGACATTTATGAGTCTTTATCAGGTATTCAATATCTTGAGTTCATTGCTGATGTATTTAAACTTGATTCAATTGTTAGAGCACG